>NZ_JBSGAI010000010.1:0-231199 GCF_053600695.1 Amycolatopsis sp. NPDC005003
CCACCCCCCGGATCATGGGTTCGACTGGGGGCGCAAGTCATGCCGGGCCTGGCGACCACAACTCCCTGATGGGAGCCACGAAAAAGGTAACGGGGGGGGGGAGCGGCAGTACTCGCTCTGCGGGCCTCTGGCCGCCGATGTCTGGCGGATCGCCGTGCGCCGCGAAGAGACCGGCCGTGGGGGATCGGCGTATGTCCACGACGTCCTCGGGACCGGGACGTCGCTGCGGGCCCGCGGGCCGGTCTGCCACTTCGAGTTCCGGTCCGGTGTCCCCGCGCTCTTCGTCGCCGGTGGCATCGGCATCACCCCGATCCTGTCGATGATCGAGGAAGCCGAGGCGAGGGGCACGCCGTGGCGGCTGGTGTACGCGGGCCGCACGCGGGCGTCGATGGCGTTCGGCGGCGAACTCATGCGGCGCCACCCCGGGAAGGTCGAGCTGCGGATCAGTACCGAGGGCTCCCGGCTCGATCCCGGCCGGCTGCTGGACGTTCCCGCGGCGGGAACCGTCGTCTACTGCTGCGGGCCCGCCGGCCTGATCGGCGACGTCGAAGCGGCGATGCGGGCGTGGCCGCGAGGTTCCCTGCGCGTCGAGCGGTTCGTGCCGAAGACGGTTCCGCGGACGGCCGAGGCCGGGTTCGAAGTGGAGCTCGCCCTGTCGGGCCAGGTCCTTTCGGTTCCGCCCGGACGGTCCGTTCTGGACGTCGTCGAGGACGCCGGGGTGCTCGCGCTCTCCTCGTGCCGGGAAGGCACGTGCGGGACGTGCGAGACCCCGATCCTCGACGGCGCCGCCGAGCACCGGGACTCGATCCTGAGCGAGGACGAGCAAGCTGCCAACCGCGCCATGATGATCTGTGTCTCGCGCTCGCGCGGCGGCCGGCTCGTCCTGGAGCTGTGAGGGGAACTCATGCTGACGATCCGGGGCGCCGACCGCGTTCTCGTCGATTCGTCCACAGAGGACAGTGGTGATCTCGCGGTCGGCGACGGTTCCCCGCGCGAGACGGTGCTGGACGCGTCCGGATGCGTGGTGACGCCGGGGCTCGTGAACGCCCACCACCATCTCCTGCAGAGCGCGTTCCGCACGCTGCCGGGAACGCGGGGGGTGCCGATGGCCGAGTGGCTGCCCGCGATGGCCGCCGCCTACGCGCGAGTGGGCCACGACCCGGAGACCTACAGCGTCGCCGCGTCGGTGGGCGCCGCCGAAAGCCTGCTGTGCGGCGTCACGACCATCGCGGACCACCACCTGAACTGGCCACACGGCGCCCCGGTCGCCGACACCGTCGCCCTCGCGAGGGCGACGGCCGAGGCCGTCGGGTCCCTCGGCGCCCGGCTCGTCTTCGTGCGCGGCTCGGCGCGGGACGATCCGGAGTGGGCCGGCGAGTCCGCCGAGGCCATCGTGACCGCGCTCGTTCCCGGCGACGCCGGCGGGGTTTCGGCGGACGGCATGCTCCAGCTCGCGGTCGGCCCCGCCGGGGTCCATTCCGACGCGCGGGAGACGTTCGCGGCGCTCGGCACGGTCGCCGCCCGCCACGGCCTGCGTCGCCGGACCCAGGCCAACGAGCAGGTCGACACCGTGATCGCCGCCGAGCGCTACGGGCGCCGTCCGCTGCAGCTCCTCGACGAATGGGGCTGGCTGGCACCGGACGTCACCGTGGCCCACCTGTGTGACATCACGCCCGCGGAGATCCGCCTGCTGGCGCGGGCGGGGGTCACCGCGACGCACGCACCGGGGTGCGACGTGCCCATGGGATGGGGTGTCGCACCGGTCGCCGAGCTGATCGGGGCGGGAGTCGTCGTCGGCCTGGGCACGAGCGGCGGCGGCAGCAACGACGCCGGGCACCTGCTCGCCGACGCCCGGCTCGCCCTCCAGGTCTCCGGCCTCGTGGGGCCGCAGCTGCCCGCCCGCACCGTGCTCGGCATGGCGACGACGGGTTCCGCCTCGGGGCTGGGACGACCCGAGCTCGGGCACCTGGGCCCGGGGTCGGCGGGGGACCTGTGCGTCTGGGACGTGTCCGGCGTCGCCGACGCGGGTGTGCACGATCCGGTCGCGGGACTCCTGTGGGCTTCGCCCGGGCGGCGGCCGAAACACGTCGTCGTCGGAGGCCGCATCGTCGTGCGCGACCACCGGCTGGTCACCGCCGACGAGGCGGAACTCGTGGCCCGCCTGCGCGAACGGATCGGGCGTGCCTGACCCCCGGGTTCAGGCGCGGCGAACGGGATGCCTCACGCGATCGATCGCCCCTTGCCTTCTTCGTCGCCCGCCAGCCGGTCGAGCAGGGTGGCGGCCGTCATGACGTCCGGGCTCAACGACCTGTCGGCCATGTCCGCGTCCAGTGCGCGATCGGCGAGCCGGTAGGCGGTGGCCAGGGGACTGGCCGGATCCGGCTCGATGGCTCGCTGTCGCAGCGTCCGCATGGCCGCCACGAGTTCGCAGGCCAGCACCAGCCGGAACGCGCGGGCCGCGCGCAGCGCCTGGCTCGCGGACTGGAACGCGAAGCTCGAGTGGTCCTCGACGCCCCGGGAGACGACTGCGTGTCCGAGGCCGGCCGGCTGGGCCATGCTGCGCACCTCGGCCAGCGCCGAGTGCGCGCTGTATTCGAGGATCATGATCCCGGAACTGCCGGTCGCGCCCTCGGCGAGGAAGGGGCGCTGGGTGGTGAATCCGGGTTCGCTCAGGGTGGTCAGCCGCGCGGTGGACAGCTGCCCGGTGTGCAGCAGCGCGAGTTTCGTCGTGTCCAGGGCCATGCCCAGGTAAGCGCAGTGGAAGCCGCCGTGGTGGTACGCGGCGTCGTCCTCGGCCGAGATCAGCGGGTTCTCCGCGGCCGCGTTGAGCTCGACCGCCAGCACCCGCTCCAGTCCGTCGACGGCGTCCACGGCGAGCCCGGTGATCTGCGGGAAACACCGGTAGCCGTAAGGATCCTGGATCCTGGCCCGCTGCCGCGGCGGCGTACCGATCAGGTGCCGCATCCGCGCGGCGGCGAGCACCTGGCCGGGGTGCGGCCGGGCGCGGTGGACCCGCTCGGCCAAGGGCTCCAGCGAGGCGTCGACGGCCAGGAAGGACAGACCCGCGACCAGGCTGGTGGCGGCCACCAGGTCCCGCACCATCCGCCAGGCCAGCGACGCCAGGCCGATGGTCAGCGCGTTGCTGCTGATCAGCGCGAGGGCGTCGCCCGGTTCGAGGGTGATCGGGGGCGGGGTGGTGCCGGAGCCGAGCCACGGCCGTTCGCCGAGCAGCACCAGCCCGGTTTCGGCGAGCGCGGTCAGGTCGCCGGTGCCGATCGCCCCGAACTCGTGCACCGCCGGGTAGGCGCCGGCGTTGAGCGCGGCGGTCAGCGTTTCGGCGATGGCAGGCGGCAGTCCGGCACCGCCGGCCATCAGCTGGTTGATCCGGACCGCGAGCATCGCCCGGGCCTGTTCCTCCGGCAGCAGGTCGCCGATTCCGCCGGCGTGGCTGCGCAGCAGCCGGAGCCCGTGCTCGGCGTGGTCGTTCGCGGACACGCTCTCGGTGCGGTTGGCGCCGACCCCGGTGTTGCGTCCGTAGACGAGCTGCCGGTCGACGATTTCCTTGGACGCGCGCGCCGAGGCGGCCATCCGCTTGCGACCGGTGTCGTCCAGCACGACCGTTGCCCGTTCACAAGCCACGCTGACGAGCTGGTCGGCGCTCAACGTGCGGCCGTCGAGCACCACGGGCGCGACAGTTCCGATCACCGACGTCATGTCGATCTCCTCTGGACGCGGGTCATCGCGGACGGCGGCCGGACCAGCTCGTGTTTCCGGTCGGTTAACGCCCGAGACTGCACCTTGACATACGCGTATTCGCTACGAACTATGCATGAAGATATTCACTCACTTCAAGGGGTGAAGATAGTTGATCAGATTTGAGTCGGTGACGAAGCGCTTCCCGGGCGGCGCCACGGCGGTGCACGAGCTGGACATGACCATCCCGGAGGGACAGCTCACCGTGCTCGTCGGAACGTCGGGATGCGGAAAGACGACCACCCTCCGGATGGTCAACCGGATGGTCGAGGCGACCTCCGGTGTGGTCACAGTGGACGGACGCAACGTGCGCGAGCTGCCGGAAGCCGCCCTGCGCAGGGGTATCGGCTACGTGATCCAGCAGTCCGGGTTGTTTCCACATCGGACAGTCCGGGACAACATCGGCACGGTGCCGCGGCTGCTCGGCTGGCCGAAACGCCGGATCCGGGACCGCGTGGACGAGCTGCTGGAGACGGTCGGGCTGGCGGAACAACTGGCCGACCGGTACCCGCACCAGCTCTCCGGCGGGCAGCAGCAGCGCGTCGGGGTCGCCCGCGCGCTGGCCGCCGATCCGCCGGTCCTGCTGATGGACGAACCGTTCGGTGCGGTCGATCCGGTGGTCCGCGGCCGCCTGCAGGAAGAGCTGCGCAACCTGCAGCGCCGGCTGCGCAAGACGATCGTGTTCGTCACGCACGACATCGACGAGGCGGTGAAGCTGGGCGACCGGATCGCGATCTTCCGCACCGGCGGCAAACTCGCCCAGTACGCGGCGCCGGCCGAACTGCTCGCCCATCCGGCGGACGAGTTCGTCGCCGACTTCCTCGGCGAGCAGCGCGGGCTGAAGCTGCTGTCCCTGCGTTCGCTGGACGGCGTGCCGGTCCGGCCGGTCACCACGGTCCGCGCCGACACCCCGGTCGCCGAAGCGCGGTCGGCGGCCGGTGACCAGCAGTGGCTGCTCGCCGTGACAGTGGATGGCCAGCCGGTCGGATGGGTTGACCGGCAAGGCCTTCCGGCGACCGGTGTGGTGGCCGACGGCGAGCTCTTCCCGGCCGCCGGCCTGCGGCCCGACGCCTCCCTGCTGTCCGCATTGGACAACGCGATGTCCGCGCCGACCGGGCTCGCCGTCCGGCTCGACGAACACGGTGCGGTGGCCGGCGTTTCCGATCAGCGGGAGATCGGCGAGCTCGCGGCCGGCTTCCGCGCCGGGATCGTCGCCGCGGCCACCGCGCACGAGGTGCCGTCCTCATGATGTGGTCGTGGATTCCCGCCCACGCCGGTGCACTGTGGACGCTGGTGCTGACCCACGCCGAGATGACCGCGATCGCGGTGCTGCTCGGGCTGGTGATCGCGCTGCCGCTCGGGGTGCTCGCGCACCGGCTGCCCGCGTTGCGCGGCCCGATCACGGCGGTCAGCGGTGTGCTGTTCACGATTCCTTCGCTCGCCCTGTTCATCCTGCTGCTGCCGATCACCGGGCTGACCGAGACGACCGCCATCGCCGGGCTGACCGTCTACACACTGGTTGTGCTGGTGCGCAACATCGTCGAGGGCCTCGCCGGGGTGTCCCCGCAGGTCCGCCAGGCGGCCAGGGCGATGGGGTACACCCGGCTGCACACCCTGTTCGCGGTGGAGCTGCCGCTCGCCCTGCCGGTGATCATGGCCGGTGTCCGGATGGCGACCGTGATGACGATCAGCCTGGTCAGCGTGGCCGGGTTCATCGGCTACGGCGCGCTCGGCCAGTTGTTCATCGACGGCTTCCAGCGCGACTTTCCCACCCCGATCGTCGTCGGCGTCGTGTTGACGCTGCTGCTCGCGCTGGCCGCCGACGGGTTGCTGGTCGGTGCGCAGCGCGTGTTCACCCCGTGGACCAGGAAGTAGGAGCCGCGTCATGTTCGGAATCTTCGGCTCGGTCTTCGGCTGGCTGACCAGCGGTGCGCACTGGGCGGGCCCCGGCGGGGTGGGCAGCCGCTTGCTGGAGCACCTGCAGTACTCCCTGCTCTCCACGCTCGCGGCGATGGTCGTCGCGCTGCCGATCGGCCTGCTCATCGGGCACACCGGCCGAGGGGCGTTCCTGGCCATCAACATCAGCGGCTTCGGCCGGGCGCTGCCCACCGTCGGGCTCGTCACCCTGGTGTTCCTGGTCAGCGGGCTGAGCCTGTGGCCGGTGTACGTCGCGCTGGTGGTGCTGGCCGTTCCCGTGATCATCACCAACACCTACGCCGGCATGGCCTCGGTCGACCGCGAGGTGCGTGACGCGGCGCGCGGCGTCGGGATGACCGGCTTCCAGGTGCTGTGGGAGATCGAGATCCCCCTGGCGCTGCCCCTGATCATCGCCGGCATCCGGCTGGCCGCGGTGCAGGTGATCGCCACCGCGACCATCGCCGCGTACATCAGCTTCGGCGGCCTCGGCCGCTACCTGTTCGACGGCCTTGCCCAGCGCGACCTCACCCAGGTGCTCGCCGGTGCTGTGCTCGTCGCTGTCCTGGCCATCACGGTGGACCTCGCGTTCACCGGGCTGCAGCGGAGTCTCGTACCACGGGGCATCGCGCTGCGGCGACGTCAACAGAACGACGCCTAGCCGGCCGAGCCGTACCCGACCCACCTCAGTACCCGCGTTTGTCGAGGAGCGCCGTGAAAAACCGCATCGGCTTGATCGCCACCACCGTCACCATCGCCACCGTCCTGCTCGCCGGCTGTTCCGGTGGCGTCAGCTCGCTCAACCAGCCCTCCGGCGCACCCGCTTCGAACAGCGGCGGCGCCATCACCGTCGGCACCGCCAACTACACCGAAAACGTCGTACTCGGCTACCTCTACGCCGGCGTGCTCAAGGCCAAGGGCATCACCGCCACCGTCAAGCCGAACCTCGGTTCCCGTGAGGTGATCATCCCGGCGTTGCAGCACGGCGACATCGACCTGCTGCCGGAGTACCAGGGCAGCCTGCTCGCCTACCTGAAGCCGGACGCCAAGCAGAGCAGTGCCGAGGACGTGCAGCAGGCACTGGCCGCCGCGCTGCCCGCCGGGCTGAAGGTGCTTCCGTATGCGGCCGCCGAGGACGCCGACGTGTACGCGGTCACCAAGGCCACCGCCGACAAGTACAACCTGCACTCGCTGGCCGACCTGGCCGCGCACAACGGACAGCTCGTGTTCGGCGGGCCGGCCGAGGACCAGACCCGGTACGCTGGCATCGTCGGCCTTCAACAGGTGTACGGGGCGCAGTTCAAGGAATTCAAGGCCCTGGACGCGGACGGGCCGCTGACCAAGGGAGCACTGGGCAAGGGTGACATCGACGTGGCGAACCTGTTCAGCACGGACGTGGACATCGAGCGCAACGGCTGGGTGGTGCTCACCGACCCGAAGCACCTCATCGCCGCTCAGCACATCGTGCCGCTGATCAACTCGGCCAAGCAGAACCCGACGGTGGAAAGCGCGCTGGCCCTGCTCAACGACAAGCTGACCACCGACGCCCTCAGCAACCTGGACTCCAAAGTGGACAACGACAAGGCCGACCCGGACCAGGTCGCCGCCGACTGGCTGAAGCAGGAGGGGATTACTTCGTGACCCAACCGGATCTCGGTTCGGCACCGGACACCGGCTGGATGACCGCCAGGATGCACGAGCTGTTCGGCGGACACCGGCTGTCCCCGGCGCAACGGCGGATCGCCCAGTACCTGCTCGACCATCCGCGGGAGGCGGTGTTCCTCAGCAGCGTCGACATCGCGGAGAAGGTGGGCGTCAGCCAGCCGTCGGTCACGAGGTTCGCCACCGCGCTGGGCTTCGACGGCTTCCCGGAGTTCCGCAGCGCACTGCAGTCGGCGCTGCTGGCCCGGCCGGCCGGCCAGCCGGCCGCGGGGGTGCGCAACGAGATCCAGCTGCTGATCGACGCCGAGATCCGGAACCTGGAAACCCTGCGGGACACGATGGCGGACCTCGGTCCCCTGCGCACCGTATCGGCCGCGCTGGCGGCGTCACGCCCGTTGCCCGTGATCGGGCTGCGGGTGTCGGCGCCGCTCGCGCAGCTCTTCGGCTACTTCGCGGCGAAGGTGCTGCCCGACGTCCGGGTGTTCGACGTTCCCGGTTCGACGCTCGAAGACGGGCTGACCCGGGCGGCCGAGATCGGCGCCGAATGGGTGCTCGTGTTCGCGCTGCCCCGCCAGCCGGAGGAGACCAAGAAGGCGATGGTCTGGGCCCGGCGGGTCGGCCTGACGATCGCCCTGGTCACCGACCAGCAGCTCAACCCGCTGGCCGAGTACGCGGACGTCGTGCTGGCCGCGCCGGTCTGCTCGGACTTCGCGTTCGACTCCCACGCGGCGGCGACCGTGCTGTGCACGGCGCTGCTGCACACGGTGCTCGGCGCCACCCCGACCGACCAGCAGGCCAGCCTCGACCTGTTCGAGACGACCGCGGAGGAACGCCAGATCTTCCTGTCCAGATGACCGGGCCGGCGCCGGCGAGGGCGTGCGTCAATGAGTGTCTTGCCGGCGGCGCAGTGCGTACGCCTCCGGTCTTCGCTCCTCGAGGTGGTGGCGGGCGCGGCGGGCGGTGGCGATCTCCGCTTCGACGTCCAGCTCCGCGACGACGAGCGCCGGCCGGGAAGCAGTCCGGGCAAGGGTGGCGCCGTCCGGGCCGACCACCTTGGCCAGGCCGAGGAAGCGGGTCCCGTGCATGACGCCCGCCTGGTTGGCGGACACGAACACCACCTGGTTCTCCACCGCGCGCACGCAGTCGTAGACGTCGAACAGCCGGGCCTGGCGGTCCCGGGAAAGCGTCGGTGCCCGGCTTCCGGCGGCCCACGAACACGGGCAGGCGACGATGGCGGCGCCGTCGGCGGCGAGGCTGCGGGTGGCTTCGGGGAACGCCTTTTCGTAGTCGAGCAGCATGCCGAGCCGGCCGGCCGGGGTGTCGAACGCCGCGAACCCGGTGCCCGGTTCGCACTGCAGTGCTTCGGCCGCGGACAGGTGCACCTTGCGATGCCGGCCGAGCACGCCGTCGCCCGAGACGCAGGCCGCCGCCGAGTAGCGTTCGCCGTTCTCGCCCGCTTCGCGGTATCCGAAGCACACCACCAGTTCCGCGGCCAGTGTCGCCACCGCCCGCACTTCCGGGCCGTCCGGGGCGAGCGCGGGCGGAGGGTGCTCGGGGTCGGCCCGGCCGAAGTCGGCGAAGGCGCCACCGAGCGTGCCGTCCGGCAGCACCAGCACCGTGGCGCCCGCCCGGCGGGCCTCCTCGATCAGCGCCGCCACGCGGCTGAGGCCGAACGCGAGGTCGCGGCCGAAGTGGGCGGCGACCGTGGCGATCCGGGTGAGTCCCATCTGTTCTCCTAACCGGTTTTCCGCCGCAACGCCCAGCGGCGGAACAGCTGGGTCCCCATCAGGGTCACGAGCAGGCCGGCGAGCAGCGTCTCCCGGCTGACGCCGCCGCGGGCCGCGGCCGGCAGGGCCTCCGCCGAGCCGGTCGCCTGGCCGCCGAGACCTTGCATCCGCGCGTCGACCGCCGGGACCTGCGGCACCGCGGCCGGGCCGTAGTCGTAGGCGACGCGGTCCGGCGGGATGCCGGGCCCGGGGATCCCGCCCTGCCCGGCCGCCCCGGGGAACTGCGCCCCGAGGACCGCTTCGGGCAGGCCCGGGCTGGTGACCGTCGCCCCGGTCGCCGGGGAAGTGCCCGGGGTCGTCCGCGGCGGACTGCCGCCCGTGGCCGGCGGCCGGGCGCCGCCCGGCGGCGGGGAGGACGGAGGCGCCGACGGAGGAGCCGACGGTGCCGGGTTCCCCGGCTTCGTCGTGACCCGGCAGTTCGCGCCCAGCAGCCCGCGCAGCGCCGGGGACAGCGCGTCGATCACCGGGGCCAGCAACGAGATCCGGCGCAGCTCGCCCAGCACGGCGTCGGCCACGGTGCTGCCCGGGATCACGGCGTCGGCCGCGCCGATCGAGCCGAGCGTGATCGGCGGGAGCGCCTGCCACACGCCGGTGAAGGCCGGGCGGAGCACGTTGAGCGGATCCAGCGGGGCCAGCGCCGCGAGGATCTGCGGGGTCACCGCCGCGGGCCGGAGCGAGACGAGCTGGCCCGGCTCGCCCTGCACGGTCACCGCGCAGCTGTCGAGCACCACCGGCTGCGCGGCGGCGGCCGGCGTCGCGGTGGCCAGCGCCGCCGACACCGCCGCGGCCGCGACCACGCGGCGCATACCGGGGAGTTTCATCAGGCTACCTCGAGGACGGGCGGATCACGGAGGAACAGGAGACCTGGGTGCCCGGCCCGCGCGAGGACGCCTGGTGCACGACGTTGCCGTCGACGCTGACCGTGCAGGCGATCGAGTCCGCGGTCTCGTTGTTCGCGGCCAGCACCTGGACGACCCCGAGCCCGGGGCCGACCTTGAGCGTGAACTCCTTGCGCCACGGCAGATCCCCGTTCACCACGGTCTCCGTGCCGTTCACGCCGTCGACCACGTACTTGATCTCCGGGGACTTCCCGGTGCCGGTCACGCTGTAGACGACCTGGTGCTCGGCCGTGGGCAGCCGGACCTGGTCCCACCCGGCCGGCTCGTCCGGGGTGACCACCTCGGTCACGATGACGGCGGCGACCGCCACGGTGGCCGCGCCGAGCACCCAGGGCAGCCACCACGTGCGCTGCGCGAGCCGGAACGCCCTGCCGCGCGGGACCGGGGACGGTTTTCCGTCCGGTTTCGGTTTCGCCGTTCCCGTGGTCACGGCCGGCTCCTTCGGCAGGCGTGGACGGTCATAAAGCTCTCACTTTCTTGGCGTCTTCTCAGGTGCGCGCCACGGTGATATGGGAGGGTCGGAAGACGAAAGGCGCGGACTCGCCGGCGCCGGGTGGCGACATCGTGGCACGCCCCCGGGCGTTCTGGCCAGTGCCCGCCGAGCAGGGGCCGGCCGGCTCGTACCGTGCCGTTAACCTGCCGGAAACGCAGCTTCGGCACCGGGATCACGGGCGATCTTCGCTGGTCACGGGCCTGGTCGGCGCAGCAGGGCGCTCGGCCGGGTGGACTACTGCGCGGAGCCGTTGCGGGGTGGGCGGTAATTCACTTCCAGGGCAAAAAGGTGTCACTCCGCCGTGGTGCCCGGTCGGCCGACCGAAAACGGTGCGATCAGTGCGAACGGTATCCGGGACGAGTTGTGCGCCATGATCTCCCGGTGGCACGTATTTGTATTCCCGGTCATTGTTCTTCCCTCTTGGAAAATTAAGCCTTTCACTTCAAAAATAAGTCGGCAAGGGATCTTGGTAATCGACAGTTAACAGTGCTGAGAAGTGCTGTACACGTGCCGCCCTCCTAATTGTGGCTCCACGTCCACGGCGTTCGGTCGATTGGTGAGGACCAGATGGCGCAGCAGCCGCGCGGACGGGGAACACCGGAACGGCCCTTTCGCGGCCGGGCCCCACCGACGTGGCCCGTGCTCGGCGCGAGTGCTCTCGTCCGGGTGGCCGGACCCGGGTGCGGTACTCGCGCGGCCAGCGGAATTCCCCACCAGCCAAGAACCGTGCAGCACCGGAAAGCCTCCAGGGCACCCACCCGACCGGGGTCCCCGGGGAGTCCGGCGCTGCCCCT
The DNA here is from genome assembly GCF_053600695.1 of Amycolatopsis sp. NPDC005003. NCBI lineage: Bacteria > Bacillati > Actinomycetota > Actinomycetes > Pseudonocardiales > Pseudonocardiaceae > Amycolatopsis > Amycolatopsis sp. NPDC005003. The sequence continues at coordinate 11,303 of NZ_JBSGAI010000010.1, forward strand.
GCCAAGAGAAGGGAAGACGATGCGTCCATCGCATCCGTTGCGCAGGTTCTCCTCCGGACGGCGCCGCCGGACCTCACGGGCCGTGGTCCTCGCGACCACCGTGGTCCTGAGCACCCTCGGTGTCGTGTTCACCGGGCCGGCTCCGGCGTCGGCGGCCACCACCAACGTCACGCAGCAGAACCTCAGCTTCAACCCCGCCGACATCTCCATCGCCGTCGGCGACACCGTCACCTGGACCAACGCCGAGACCGACGGCACCGTGCACAGCGTCGTGCAGTCCGGCGGCGGTGAGATCAACTCGCCCGACATGCCGCCGGGCGCCTCCTTCAGCCACACCTTCAGCAGCCCCGGCACGGTGAACATCACCTGCCGGTTCCACCCCGACATGTTCATGGCGGTGCACGTCGGCGACAGCACACCGCCGACCACCACCGCACCGCCGACCACGACGGCGCCGCCGACCACGACGGCCCCGCCGACGACGACCGCGCCGCCGACCACCACGGCGCCGCCGACCACGACGGCGCCACCGGGGACGACGGCGCCGCCGACGGGCGGGACCACCGCACCGCCGGCGACCACCGGGCCCGGCGGGGCACCCATCGGGGTCGGTCCGCTGCCGGTCAGCTTCCGGCTCACCGACGACAACGGGTCCTGGTACAACACCAATCTCAACCTGTTCGGCACCAAGTCCCTGGCCGTGGCGGAGCTGCCGCGGCTGAACCTGGGCAAGGTGCTCGGCCTGCTGCCGTCGCTGGACCTGTCGAAGCTGCCGCTGCTGGGCAACGGCGCCCTGGACGGGTCGAGCGCGACCAACCTGCTCGGCGGAGCCGTCTCGCAGCTGAGCAAGCTGCTGCCGAGCGGGAGCAACACGCCCCAGGTCGGCAACCTCGGCGTCGATCCGGCCCAGCTGCTCAACATCGGCGCGTTGCGCAGCGCGGTCGGGCAGGTCCTGCCGCTCGGGGATGCCCGGGCGGCGAAGGCGAACACCCTGCTCGACCAGTTCCAGCAGCAGGTCGCGGCGCAACCGGCGAACGTGCCGGTGTCGCTCGACAAACTGCCGGTCGGGGCGGACCTGATGGGCCTGCTGGACGAGCTGAAGAAGTGGGCCAGCAACGACATCACGCTGCCGGTCACGGTCAACTTCGGGGTGAACCAGCCCGCCGCGGCGTCCGCGCACACCGCGACGAGCCTGATCTGGCCGGACGGGGCGAAGGGCTTCCCGTACGACCAGGGCGGGGCCTGGGTGGGCAACCAGACCGTCCAGCTCACCGAGCCCGGCCTGTACGCCTTCCAGTGCAAGATCCACCCGTACATGCTCGGCGCGGTCGTGGTCGACGACCCGCTCACGCCGGGCCTGGACTTCGGGAAGAAGCTGCACGTCAACAGCCGCAACCTGGTGGTGCCGTCCAACGCGGACATCATCACGCAGCTGGTGACAAAGTTCTTCAACATCACCGCGCCGGGCAACTGGCAGAACTACAGCGGCACGCAGGACGTGGAGTGGAACCCGTCGGACTACCCGCCGGCGCCCATCCTGACCTACGACGAGGCCGGCAACCCGCAGCTCATCCCGCTGCTGAGCCTGTACCTCAAGGAACACCAAGGCGTGCCGAAGAAGCTCGCGGCCGCCAACAAGAAACCGGGCACTCCCGGTGTCGGCGAGGTGTGGGTCGACACCGAGATGGAGACCACGGCGGGCAAGACCAAGCCGGGGACCGCGACGCGGGTGAACGTGCAGAACTGGGAAGTGGAGCGGAAGGTCGCGCTGCCCCAGGTCAACATGAACAACCCGCACAACATGTGGACCGACAAGGACGAGAAGGTCATCTACCAGACCGAATGGTTCAACAACAAGCTGGACGTCTTCGACCGGGCCAGCGGCGCGTTCATCAGGCAGATCGAAGTCGGCCCCGACCCGTCACACGTGATGAGCCGGACCGACACCGGGCAGCTGCACGTCGCGCTCAACGGTGGCGGCGCGGTGATGGAGCTTTCGCCCGACGCCACGAAGATCGACCGGCGCATCCCGGTCGAGCTACCGGGTGAGAAGGTCGCGCACCCGCACGCCCACTGGATGACCGGGGACGGGTCGACGATGATCACGCCCAACGTCAACCTGTACAACGCCACGGTCGTCGACATCCCGAGCGGGCAGATCCGGCACGAGCAGACCGGCGAGCTGCCGATCGCCTCGGGCATGACGCCGGACGGGTCGAAGGCCTACGAGGCCGACTTCTCGGGTGCCACCGTTTCGTGCATCTCGCTGAAGGCCGACGCGTGCGTCGCCGACGGCGGGGCGAAGCAGCACTACAAGAAGATCGACCTGTGGGCCAACTACGACCCCGTCAAGGGCCCGTCCGGGGACTGGGGCGGTCTGGACATCCAGATCCCGGTGTCGCCGGACAACTCCGCGGTGCTGGTGGCGAACACGCTCACCAACAACATCACGGTGATCGACCCGAAGACGGACAAGATCGTCAAGTGGCTGCCGTGTGACTCGGGTTGTCACGGCATCAACTACGGGGCGAAGAAGGGCGGCGGCTACTACGCCTACGTCTCCAGCAAGTTCTCGAACGCGATGTCCGTGGTGGACCCGGACCCGAACGGCGACGGCAACCCGTCCGACGCCGCGGTGGTCGGCCGGATGGTGCTGACCGCCGGCCCGAACACGGCGACCGACGACAAGGTCACCGGGTACGCGGGGATGGGCGGGATGGGCGTGCTGCCGATCCCGCTCGCGTACGAGGGCTGGGTGCAGCAGGCGCCGAGCAACGCGGTCAACGACCAGTTGACCTGCCGGCAGCGCAACCCGGTCGCCTTCGCGACCGTGTGCAAGTAGCAGGACAGGGGAGGGGCCGGGTGCCGGCCCGGCTCCTCCCCGCCGGTTTCCGCGCAGCAGAAGGGAATTCGATGCGTTATCCACAGTGGACACGGAAGTTCCGGCGTCCGCGCAGCCGGGTCCTGCGGTTCGTCGCGATCGGCTCGGCGGTCGGGCTGACCGCGGCCGCGGCCGTCGGCCCGGTGCGTTCGGCGGTGAGCGCCTCGGCACCGGTCGCCGTCCAGGAGGCCGCGGCGACGCAGCTGCTGCAGCGGCCACTCGGGACGGCGTTCGGGCAGCAGTCGCAGGCCGAGGCCGACCTCGGCGACGGCACCACGCTCGCCGCCTGGGAGCTGAAGGACGGCGTCAAGGAATTCCACCTGACCGCCGCGCCGCTGACCTGGGAGACCGAGCCCGGCCGCACCAAGCAGGCACTGGCGTTCAACGGCCACCTGCCCGGGCCCGTCATCCGGGTCAACCAGGGCGACAAGGTCCGGATCGTCGTCAAGAACAACATGGCGAAGCCGACCGCGGTGCACTGGCACGGCATGGAGCTGCCGAACGACCAGGACGGCGTGCCGATGCTGACCCAGCCGGACATCGAGCCGGGCCAGAGCTTCACCTACGAGTGGACCGCGGTGTCGACCGGCACCCACTGGTACCACTCGCACGAGGACGGCGACCAGGAAGGCCGCGGTCTCTACGGCGCACTGGAAGTCGTGCCGACCCTCGGCGACATCCCGGCCGAGCGCGACTACCGGATCATGACCGGCGACGGCGCGCTCGGGTTCGTCTTCAACGCCAAGAGCTACCCGGCGACGACGTCGCTGGCCGCGAAGGTCGGCGAGCGCGTGCACATCCGGCTGATCGGCACCGGGCCGGAGATGTTCCACGCCATCCACATCCACGGCGGGTACTTCACCGTGGTCGCCCAGGACGGCCGCCCGCTCGCGGTGCCGCAGCAGATGGACACGCTGACCGTCGGGGTCGGGCAGACCTACGACCTGATCTGGGTGCCCGTCCGGCCGGGCAAGTGGATGATCCACTGCCACGTCTTCTCGCACTCCGAGGTGTCGATGGGGATGACCGGCATGGTCACCATCGCCGACGTCCACCCGGCCACCCTCCCCCTGCCCGGCCTGCCGGGCGTCACCGAGTCCCAGCAGCAGCACAACTGAACCCTGGAGCCGACATGTCCCTTCCCCTCGCCGCCCGCCGGGTCGCCGCCGTCTCCCTGCTCGGCGCCGCCGGCGTGCTCCTCGCGCAGCAGGCCGCCTTCGCGCACGTCACGGTCACCCCGAACACGGGGACGCCCGGCGGCTACACGCGGGTGGCCTTCAACGTCCCCAACGAAAAGCCGGACGCCTCAACCGTGAAGCTCGAAGTGGTGCTGCCGGCCGACCACCCGCTCGCCTCGGTCTCCGTGCAGCCGGTGCCCGGCTGGACGGTCACCCGGGAGAAGACCAAGCTGCCCCAGCCGGTGCGGACCGACGACGGCGAGGTGACCGAGGCCGTCACGTCGATCGTGTGGCAGGGCGGGCAGGTGCAGCCCGGCCAGTTCCAGCAGTTCCTCGTCTCGCTCGGGCCGCTGCCGAAGGACACCGGCCAGCTGGTGTTCAAGGCGTTGCAGACCTATTCGGACGGTTCCGTGGTGCGCTGGATCGACCTGCCGGACGGCAGCGGCGCCGAGCCGGAACACCCCGCGCCGACGCTCTCGCTGGCCGCCGCGCCCGCGGCCGCCGCTCCCGAGCCGGCGGCCGCGCAGGGGGATTCGACCGCGCGGGCGCTCGGCGGCGGCGGGCTCGCGCTCGCGATCGCCGCGTGCGGCTGGGCGTGGCAGTCGCGGCGGCGGGCGAAGCAGGCGCCTGCCGCACCCTCCCCGGCGGCGCACAAGCCGAAGGTCGGGGTCTGAAACGGGCGGTGGCCCGGCCGACCGGACCTCGGCCGGCCACCGCCTTCCGCTGCCTGCCGCCGTCCCCGCCCGCGAAAGGAACCCCGTGCTCGCAGCAACGACCCGGCGGCTCGCGGCCGCCGTCACGGCGCCGGTCCTCGCGCTGCTCCTGCTCGTGCTGGTCCCCGGAACCGCCTCGGCCCACGCCGTCCTGCTGGACACCACCCCGGGCAACTGGCAGGTCGTGGCCGCCTCGCCGCACGAGATCTCGTTGCGGTTCAACGAACCCGTCGACGTCGGGCTCGCCGAGATCCGGCTGCTCGGCCCGCGCGGCGACGCCGTCGAGGGCCTGCCGCGGCCGGTGCACCCGGGGGAGCACCGCGAAGTGGTGACCATGGCCGTGCCCAACGCGCTCGCGACCGGCACGCACACGGTGACCTACCGGGTGGTGTCCGCGGACTCCCACCCGGTGCAGGGCGCGTTCAGCTTCAGCGTCGGGCAGCCGATGCGGACGTCGGACGCCACCCCGATGTCCTCCGGCGCGGCGGACGGCCTGACCGCGACGGCCTACGGTGTCGTGCGCTGGACCGGTTACGCCGGTCTCGCGGTGCTGCTCGGCGCGGCGTTCCTGGCCGCGCTGCGCCGGCCGGCCGGCGAGTCCCCGGCGGGCGACCGGCGGCTGCTGTGGCCGGGCTGGTGGGTGCTGGTGTCGGCGACCGTGCTCGGTTTCCTCGGCTACGGCCCGTACGCCGCCGGACGGCCGCTCTCCGCGCTGGGCGACTTCGCCCTGCTCGGATCGACGCTGGGCAGCCGGATGGGGCTGGTGCTCGCCGTCCGGCTGGTCCTGCTGGCGGTGGTGGCGGCGTGGCTCGCCCGGTGGCCGCGCGTGCCGCGCAACCCGTGGTGGCACGGCGGCGCGGTGCTCGCCGTCGGGGTCGCGCTCGCGACGACGTGGAGCCTCGCCAACCACAGCGCGGCCGGGGCGCACGTCGGGTTCGCGCTCGTCGCCGACACCGTGCACCTGACGGCGATGAGCGTCTGGATCGGCGGGCTGGTCGCGTTGCTGGTGCTGCTCAGGCGGCCGGGCGACGCCGACGCGCTGCGGCAGGCGGTCCCGCGCTTCTCGCGGGTGGCCGCGGTGTGCGTCGCCGTCCTGGTGGTCACCGGGACCTTCGAGGCCTGGCGCCAGGTCGGGACGCCGTCGGCGCTGTTCGGGACGACCTACGGCACGATCCTGCTCGGCAAGCTGGCCCTGGTCGCGGTGCTCGTCGCGCTGGGCGGGCTGGCGCGCCGGTGGGTGCGGCGGCACTACGGCGAGCCGGTGACGACGGCGCTGCAGCGCAAGCGCGCCCGGCGTGGACCGCCGGAACTCCAGGTGCGGCGCTTCCGGCGGGCGGTCGGGTGCGAAGCCGCCGTCGCCGTCGCCGTGCTCGGGTTCACCGCCGCGCTGGTCAGCGTGGAGCCGGCGCAGGCGCAGGTGGCCCGGGAGCAGGCCGCGCCGAAGATCCCCGCCTACACCGGGCCGGTGAGCACCGTGCGGCCGTTCACCGCGGGCGGTACGACCGGGCAGCTCGGTGTCGACATATCGCCGGGGCGGATCGGGCCGAACGAACTGCACCTGACCGTGTTGGACGCGCAGTCCCGGCCGCACGAGGTCGCGGAGCTGCGGGCCGAGCTGCGGCTGCCGGACCGCGGGGTGGGGCCGCTGCCGGTCAAGGTGGCCTACGCCGGGCTCGGCCACTACGTCGCCGGGGCGTCGATCGCCGTGCCCGGGCAGTGGGAGCTCGCCGTGGTCGTCCGGACGTCCGAAGTGGACCAGGCGACGATCCGCGTCCCGTTCGGGGTCCGGTGACCGCCGTGCTGGCAGGGGGTGGGATGGTCCGGCGCGACGCGCGGCGGCTGCCCGAGGCCGCGTTGGAGGACCTGCGCCGCCGTGCGGTCGCCGCGGTCGAGTCCGGCCTCACGCGCAGCGAGGTGGCCCGCCTGTTCGGCGTCTCCCGCAAGACGGTCGGGACCTGGGTGACGGCCTACCGGGACCTCGGCGAGGACGCGTTCCGGCCGCGGACCCGCGGCCGGCGCCCCGGCGAGCAGCTGGCGCTCTCACCCGGGCAGCAGGCCGCCGTGCTCGAGGCTGTGACCGGGCGGGACCCCGAGGAAGTCGCGCTGCCGTACCGGGTGTGGACGCGGCAGGCGATCGCGGAGCTGGTCAACCGCGAGTTCCGGATCACGCTGAGCCTGAAGACGGTCAGCGGCTACCTGGCCCGCTGGGGCCTGCTGCCCGGCCCGAACGTGCTGGCCGCCCTGCGGGGCCGGGGAGCGGTGGGGTTCCGGGCCGCGGAGGTGGTGTGGCTGACGTGGCACCGGAGCCCGGCGGACCTCGACGTGCTGCTCGCGGCGTGCAACCGGGGCTCGCTGTACTTCGACGTCCGGACCACGCCGTTCGACGCCGTCGCGGTGACGGGCTTCCTGCGCCGGCTGGCCGACCAGCTCGGTCACCCGATCACGGTCGTGGTCCGGGCCTGGCCCGCCTCCGGCACCGGCCTGGTGCGATCGTGGCCGCCGGTGCCGGATCCCCGGATCGAGCTGCGGTTCGCCTGGACGAGTAATGCGTGACTCGGTTGGTGGTCGGGTGATGACCACCCAGCGGCCCACCTCCAGAAGGTGAGGAGACAGCGGGAGAGAGGGCCATCCCAGAGCCTGCCCGTCCGGCGAGGACGCTTTTGTCTTTGAAGCCGCGGCAGACTCGGCAGCTGCGGGTTACTTCCGCCGCGGCAGACCCGCTTCTGCCGCGGCAGAAGCAGGTCTGGTGACGTCGTTGGTCGCCTTGCGCTCCCGGCCGCCCGTCCGCGGCTAGCTCTTTTCGACGCCCAGCTTGATCGCCGTGGTGCGCCAGGCCGTGCCCGTCCAGTCGAGCTCGAACACGAAAACCGTGCGATTCGCGGGCACGGTTTCCGTGGTGGCGCCCGTGCGGTCGAGCACTTTCAATTCGTCCTGGTCGAAGAGCACGGTGACGGTCGGCTTTTCCGCCGGTCCGTCCGGGACGGCGCTGCGGAAATGGATCCGGCCGCCCTGGTACGTGGCGCCCGCGGCCTTGTCCCGGTCGAGCTGGGCGGCCAGCTGGGTGCAGGTCCGGCAGGTCGGTGCGGCCAGGTCGCGCAGCGGGACGGCGTCGAGCGTCCGGTAGCCGTAGTCGGCGAGGTCCAGCCAGTGCGTGGCGAACGAAGTCGCGCCCTGGGTGTCCTTTGTGGTCGCGTGCGGCGGCATCGGCGGCACCGGCGTGGCGGGCGCCGCCGGGACGTCCGCCGTGGTGCACCCGGCGGCGGACAGGCCGACGGCGAACGCGATCGCGGCACCGCGGCCGCCCCGGGAGGAACGCATGAACCCGAGAATGGCAGACTGCGTGATGAATTCGTGCGCCGGTGCATTAATGGCGCGTTACGAAATGTCCGCCGGGGCGGCCGGGTCGCGGTGAAGTATCTGTGTGTCCGCTCGTTTTCGTCGACTTCGGCGTTTTCGGTGTTCTATGCTCGCCAAAACAATCCGCCGGGTCGACCCGAGGGAGCGCCGCGATGCCGAACCTGTGCTGGGGCACCACCGACCTCTACCCGGGCCGGGTGCACACGATCCTGCCCGGCAGCACCGTTTCCCTGTGCAGCCAGGGCCGCTACACCGAACTGATCATGGACCAGGTCAGCGAGTACCGCAGCCCGCACGCGCGGATCTGCCCGGAATGCGCGATCGCCGCGGTCGGCAGGCTCTTCCCGGCCCGGCCTTCGCCGTACCCGCGCGGAGAAACCGGGCCGGTCGTCAGCTTGGCATCAGGATGAACCGGACCGGGAAGACGGCCGGCACCGCCCGCAGCACGTCGCGGGCGTGCGCGGGCCACCGGCCGACGACGACGTTGAGCCCGCGGCCGGCCCGGGTCAGCTCGAGCAGGAACGCGGTCACCTCCCCGGCGTCGAACGGGCCCACCCGAGCCTGGAAGTGGAGGGCGCCGCGGCTGGTGACCGCGTACAGCACGTGCACGTCACCGAAGTGGGTGCGGAAGCCGTTCAGCAGGTTGTGCCCCGCCGCGACCGGGCCGGCGCCGGTGTCCGGCGGGGCGTGCGGGCGGGTCCAGCCGAACCACAGCGGTTCGGCGTCCGGCAGCCACTCGGCCGGCCGCTGGACGGGGACGAACGCCGGGACCCGGCGCCGGGCCGGCTCCGGCCGCAGCGCGTGGTCCTCGAGCAGCCCCCAGCGGCCGAGGTAGTGCGTCACCGTCGTGGTGCTGAGCAGGATCCGGTACCGGTGGTTGACGAGCTCGGCGACCGCCTGGCGGTTCCACAGCCGGTGCGGCAGGCCGTGCGACTCCGGGGAGCCGGCGATGATCGCCTCGATCGTCGCCGCCTGGCGGGGCGGCGACAGCACGAGCTGCTCACCCGGGCGGCGGCCGCGCGGCTTCGGCCGGAACGCGGTGCTCCCGGCCTCACGATACGCCCGCACCCAGGCACCGACGGTCTTGCGCGACACGCCGAACGTACGGGCGACTTCGACCTGGGACGCACCGGCCTCCACCGCGGCGACGGCTCGTCGACGCAGGACTTCCAGCGCTTCGGCTGGCAGGCTGCGCGCGTCGCCCGGAGTCTTCGTCGTCAAGCCCCCGACGGTACGGATCTTCGCGAGGGTGCCGGTTATCCGCAGATGAACCTTTCCGTCCGAAACCCGGCCAAACCGCCCCTGCCCGGTGATCAGGCTGTAACACGGATCACAGTGGCCGTCAGCCGGTCAGGGGGAAGCGCGCCCCAGCCTGGCCCTTTCGGGCCGTTCCGTCTGCCCCCGCGGTCGTGGTCGCCGCTCCCGGCGGATCGTATCGTCGAACCGTGGAGCATGTGCGGAGGAAACCGGCCGCCCGGCCGCGCGATGCCCAGCCCGACCGGGGCCCCGCGGCGACAGAGCCGGGGTTGCTGCGGCTGCAGCGCCTCGCCGGGAACGCCGCGACCACGCGGCTGGTCACCGTGCAGCGCGATCTCGACGACCAGGCCGCGCTCGCCGCGGTCGACGGGCTGCCCGCGCACGTGCTGTCCGGCAACGGTGGCGTGCCGCTGGCGACCGAGGCGGCGAAGCAGGATTTCCTGCGCGCGGGCCGGGAGTGGTTCGGCAGCCACGAGGCGACGCTGGACCACTTCCGCGGCATCGAGCAGTCCACCGCGCCCGGCCACCCGTTCCTGCATCGGGACGCGAAAGCCCGGCTGGAGGCGGCGATCGCGTCGCTCGGCGGTCCCGGGCCGTCGTCGACCGTGGCGTTCTCCTTCCGCAAGGCGTTCACCAAGGACACCCACTACACGCCCGCGTCGATGCACACGCTCGGCTACGCGATCGACTACGACGCCAACAACATGCCCCGCATCGGCCGCGGCGAGACGGCCGAGCTGCTCCGGCTCACCGGCGGCGGCCCCAGCAACGCCCAGCTCGGCGAATACTCGGCCCGGCGGGCCGTCATCAGCGCGACCGGCGACGCGACCGCCGCGGGGGAGGCACCCCCGGCGCAGGCGGCGGCGCTGATGGACCAGATCCGCGCCGAGTCGCAGCGGCTGGCGGCGTCCTCGCAGGCGTTCCAGGCGAGTCTCGGCGCCGCGCGCGAGGGGTTCCTCGAGCTGCGGACCCAGTACTTCGAGGCGACGACGCCGGAGGCGAAAACCGCGGTCCTGAACCAGGTCCCGGCCCTGATCGTGCCGTGGACGACCGCGATCACCGCCGAGGAGCAGCGCTTGACGGCGTTGGCGACCGCGGCCGCGCTCGATCCGGCCGCGCTGCCCGCGAAGGCCCAGCTGGTCGCGCAGATCGCGCAGATCGAGGCGGCCGTGCGGGAGGCGGGCCGGGCCGTCGCCCAGGCGAAAGGCAAGGAACCGGACGCGAAGTCCAAGCTGTGGGGGCGGCTCGCGGCCTGGGAGAAGCTGGTGAAGACCGAGCCGGACGGTACGTTCGGTGAGCGCGTCACGCGCGTCACCGAGCAGGCCCAGACCCTCCTCGGCGCGCTCAGGCCCCTGGTGGGTGCGAAGGAAACGCTCGCGAAGCTGACGTCGTTGCGGGCCAAGCTGAGCGATCCGGCGTTCCTGTTCGGCAGCGCGAAGCGCAAGAAGGGCGAGCGGCCCACCACCGCGACGGTCCCGGACACGCCGTCGATGGCACAGCTGGTGGAGAAGGGCTACTACAACCCTCGCGACCCGGCGGCGGGACGCGAGCACTTCAACGCGGACTTCCTGGTCGCGCTGGCACAGCACGGCTTCGACCTCGGCGTCGCCTGGACCGGCGAGTCCACCGACTCGATGCACATGGAGCTGGTCGTCCCACGAGGCGGCTGAGCCGGTGGCGGGGAACCACCCGACCGGCCGGGCCGCGAACTGAACCTGTCCTGCCGGAAGCAGCCAGGAGCGGGGCGGGCTTTCGCATGCCGGGCCGATGGACCATGATGGCGCGGTCAACGCGGTGGGGCTGACCGCAAAGGATGCATGTGGTGCTGGAGTCGGTCCCTTACCGTGCCCGGCGTACGTCCGGGGAGCCGGTCGACGACGATGACCTGTCGGCCGTGCTCGCGCGGGCGCAGCGGGGCGACGAGGACGCGTTCCGCCTGCTGTACCGGTCGGTGCAGCCCGGCCTGTGCCGGTACCTGCGGGTCCTGGTGGGGCAGGACGCCGAGGACGTCGCCTCGGAGGCGTGGCTGCAGATCACCCGGGACCTGGCTTCGTTCCGGGGTGACGCGGACGGGTTCCGCGCCTGGACCGCGACGATCGGGCGGCACCGGGCGCTGGACCACCTGCGGCACCGGCGCCGCCGCCCGGTGGCCGAAGCGCCGGCCGAGTGGTTTCCCGAGCGGCCCGCGACCGACGACACCGCCGCCGCGGCGATCGAAGCGACCGCCACCGAAGCGGCGCTCGCGCTGATCGCGACGCTGCCGCGTGACCAGGCCGAGGCGGTGGTGCTGCGGGCCGTGGTCGGGCTCGACGCCAAGGCGGCCGCGGCCGTGCTGGGCAAGCGCCCCGGCGCCGTCCGCACCGCCGCCTACCGGGGACTTCGCACGCTCGCCGACCGCCTCGATGCCTCCGGTGTGACACTTTCGAGCGGCCCGACGCTGAGGGGTGTGTGATGAGCAAGCAGCAAGGACGCCGGATCGACCGGCACACCGCGGAGCAGTTGCTGCGGGGTGCGCCGGCCGACACCCCGGACGCGCTGGCCGGCCTGCTCGCCGCCGCGGCCGCCCCACCGCGCGACGGCGAGCTGGGTGGGGAACCGGCGGCCGTGACGGCGTTCCTCGAGGCGGCTCGGCACACCAGTCCCCAGCTACCCCGGAGCCCCTCGATGATCAAGACCATGTGGGCGAAGCTGCTCACGGTGAAGGTCGCCGCCGCGGCCGCGGCGGTCTTCACCGTCGGCGGCGTCGCCGCGGCCGCCGCCACCGGCGCACTGCCCTTCCAGGCCGGCGACGCACCGTCGCCAGCCCCCGCGGCGTCCAGCCACGCCCAGGCGCCGACCGGCACCACGGCCGAGGCCACGGCGACGCACGGGCCGGACGGAACCCGGCCGGCGGACCAGCCGTCGCCGTCACCCTCGCTGGCCGGGCTGTGCCAGGCGTACAGCGCCGGCGACAAGGCCGAGCACGGAAAGGCGCTGGAAAGCCCGGCATTCACCGCCCTGATCACGGCGGCGGGCGACAAGACCAAGGTCGACGCCTACTGCGACACCCTGACGAAGGCCGAAGCCACGAAGCCGGCCCACCCGACCGGCGCGCCGGCGGACCCGGGCAACTCGGAGAACGGCAAGGACCACCCGACGGCCGCCCACCCGACGGGGCCGCCCGGCACCCACCCGTCCGGACCGCCGACGACCCGCCCGACGCACTGACTTCCTCCACCACCGACCGGCGGCGATCCCTCCCCCTCCCCCCTGAGGGATCGCCGCTCCCTGGACGGGCGGCGGCCGAACCCCCATCACCGGGCCGCCGTCCGTCCACGTACCGCAGCCGGGGCGCTCACTCGACGGCCAAACCTGCTCGAGGTCTTCCGCCGCCAGGCGCGGACAGCGGCGAAGCAGGTCCGGTCAGTGGCTGTTCGCCAGGTCGTCGCGGACGTCCGGCGCAGGAGAGGCCTGAATCCGGTCCAGCCACTTGAGGAGCAGCGCGGTCTCCTCGGGTTCCAGCGGCGACGTGCCCGGCTTCTTGAGTTGCGCCGCGAGCGCGAGCGCCGGAACCGCCATCGCGTTGCCCGGTGCCGGTGCCGCCGTGGCTTCCGGGGTGAGGCAGGCGGCGAAGACCGCGTCGCGGACGCGGTGGGAGAGGCCGGGGTCGGCGTAGCGTGCGGGCTGGGAGAGGATGTTCAACGCGACGCCGACGTTCGCCGACAGGATCGCCTGCGCCGCTTCGGCCGGCGGGATCCGGAGCGCGCCGATCGCCGCGCAGCGATCGAGCGCCTGGGTCAGCAGCTCGAAGATCCGGCCGGCGGGCGCGGGGACCTCCGGCAGGGCGGGGGAGAACATGAGCCGGTAGAGCGCGCCGTTGGTGAAGGCGAAGTCCATGTGGTCGTCCCAGCCGGCGCGCAGGTCGGCGACCGGGTCGTCGGTGGACTCGAGGGCCTGTTTCCGCGCGACGTAGCGTTCGAACCCGTTCTGCACCAGCGCGAGCAGCAGGCCGTTCTTGTCCTTGAAGATCCGGTACAGCATCGGCTGGGCCACGCCGACCGCGTCGCACACCGCGCGCGTGGAGATGTCGTGGTCCTCGGCGGTGACCAGGAGCTCCTCGGCGGCGGCGAGCATGCGGGTGCGCAGGTCGTCGGCCTTCGCGCTGCGCGTGGCGGCATCGGACATGACCTGCCCTCTCACTTCCTGACCTGCTCGGCCGTGCGGCCACCGGGATCCCGGGGCCACTGTATACAGAGCGGCCGGCGCCGGCCGCGCGCTGGGGAGCGACCGGCGCCGGTCCGGGTCACTCGGTGCCGGGTTCGGCGGTGCCGTTGATCATGGCGGCGGTGAGGACGGTGCCGCCGATGCCCCAGCCGCCGTCGACGACCTCGTCGACGACCACGAGCACGTTCTGGCGGGCGACTTCGCCGTAGATCTCGACGTAGAGGTCGGTGGTGCGGTCGATGATCAGCTTCTTCTGCTCCGGCTCGATGGTGCCGGCCGGGACCTTGAAGTTGGCGAACGGCATGGTTTTCTCCTCGGTTTCTCGGTGTGCGGGATCAGTGGACGGCGTTGGCCGGCAGCAGTTCTTCGATGCCGATCCGGCGGTAGAACTCGGCCCGGATGCGGTCGTTCACGATCGCGACGACCTCGCTGCCGTCGTTGCTGGGGTCGATGTGGACGCGGAAGGGGCGCTGCCCGGCCGGCAGGCCGACGACGCGCACGATCTCGTCCGCGACCTCGTCGGTGGTCCGGCCCGCGGGGAAGATGTCGGTCAGCGCCTGCGCCATCCCGTCGCGCAGCTTGCCGTACTCGGCCTGGTACTCGGCATCGCGGCCGGTGTCGGCGGGGGTGCCCGCGTGCGCGAAGTGGTTGGTGCCGCTGGGGTAGGCGCCCGGCACGACGATCGTGGTGTCGATGCCGTACTTGATCAGCTCCGCCGCGTAGCTCTCGGCAAGGGCGTCCATCGCCGCCTTCGCGGCGAAGTACGGGGCGAGGAACGGGGGATGGCCGCCGCGGGTGGACGACGAAGCGATCCACACCAGGTGCCCGCGGCGGCGGGCGCGCAGCGCGGGCAGCACGGCGCGGTTGACCCGCTGGGTCGAAAGCACGTTGACGTCGTAGAGCTGGGCGAGCTGCTCGGTGGTGAAGGCTTCGGCCGGACCGAGGACCATGTGCCCCGCGTTGTGCACCACCACGTCGATGTGGCCGTGCCGGTCCAGGACGTCGGCGACCGCGGCGTCCACCGACGCCTGGTCCTGCACGTCCATCTCGAGACCGCGGATGTCGATCCGCTCCGCCTCGGCCAGGCGGGCCAGCTCGGCCACGCGGGGAGCGTTGCGGCCGGCGGTGGCGCGCATGCCGGCGTACACGGTGTGGCCGGCCCTGGCCAGCGCGCGGGCGGCGAGGTTGCCGAAGCCGCTGGACGCGCCGGTGATCAGGATGACGTTCTGCTCGGACATCGGTGCCTCCTAGATGATTCCGCCGTTGTCGCGGATGTTCTGGCCGTTGACCCACCGGCCGTCCGGGCCGGCGAGGAACGCCGTGAGGTGGGCGATGTCTTCGGGACGGCCCAGCCGTTCCAGCGGCGGCTGGGCGGCCAGCTTCTCGATCGCCGCCTCGTCCTTGCCGTCGAGGAACAGCGGTGTCGCGGTGGGGCCGGGGGCGACGGCGTTGACGGTGATGTCGCGGCCGCGCAGTTCCCGGGCCAAAACCAGGGTGAGGGCTTCGACCGCGCCCTTGCTGGCGACGTAGGCGCCGTAGGCGGGGAACTGGAGGCCGACGACCGAGGTCGAAAAGTTGATGATGGCTCCGCCGGCCCGCAGCCGGCGGGCGGCCAGCTGGTCGACGACGAAGGTGCCGCGGATGTTGGTGCGGTGCACGGCGTCCAGTTCGGACAGGTCGAGGTCGACGATCGGCTTGAGCCGCATGATCCCGGCGGTGTGCACCAGGACGTCGATGCCGCCGAAGGCCTCTTCGACCGAGTCGAAGGCGGCGGCCATGGCGACCTCGTCGGCGACGTCGCCACCGACGGCGATCGCGTGGCCGCCGGCCGCCGTGATGCTTTCGACGATCTCGTCCGCGGTCGCTTTGTTGGCCGAGTAGTGCACGCCGAGGTGGTAGCCCTCGCCGGCGAGCCGTTCGACGACGGCGCGTCCGATGCCTCCGGAACCTCCGGTGACCAGCGCGACCCGCGGGTGGGTGGAGGGAGCGGTCATGGTGAACTCCTGTTGTCAGCGATAACTTGTGGCGCTTTTCGACGATAACACGACTTGCGTGTCAGCGCTACCGAAATCTTGTTTTCATTGATAACTGCCTGCTCAGGCGGCGAGGACGGTGTCGAGCCAGTCGAAGGTGCGCTGGTGGAACAGGAACAGGGCGCCTTCCTGGCAGTGCTCGCCGGCACCTTCGTCCTCGCGGAAGAAGATCAGCTTCTTCTCGCAGGTCAGCTCGTCGAACACGCGCTGGGGCTGACCGGCGAAGAACTGGTCGTTCTCGCCGTCGAGGACCAGGGTGGGGCAGGTGATGCGGCCGGCGATCCCGGCCATGGTGTAGGCCTTGGTCGCCTCGACCACCTCGTCGAAGGTGGACACCCCGAAGGTCCACTTGCCGTTGCGGACGACCCAGCGCGCCGAGGTGTTCCGCGCGATCATCGCGTCGAGCCCGCCCGGGGCCGACGCGGCTTGCGCGGCGACGGTGGCGAAGGGTTCGTGCAGGTCGTAGACCCCGTCGTAGAGCACGCAGGCGGCGATGCGGTGCTCGAAAGCGGCCGCGCGCCCGGCGAGGTAGCCGCCCATGCTCATCCCGATCAGCGCGATCTTGTCGTTGTCCACTTCGGGCAGGGTCAGGGCGAGGTCGACGGCGGGAGTGACCACGGCTTCCCAGTCGGACCGGAAGTACCGGCCGTCCTGCCGCAGCGGGGCGCCCTGGCCGGGACCGTCGAAGGCGAGGACGTTGTAGCCGCGCCGCAACGCGCCCACGGCGATGGCGAAGTAGTTCTCCTCCAGGATCGAGTCGAACCCACCGTGGAACAGCACGGTCGGCCGCGGGGTGCCCGAGTCGTCGACGAGGAACAGGTAGGCGGGCAGCGTGGTGTCCTCGTACGGGATGCTCAGCGCGCGGGCCGGGGTGTCCAGCAGCGGAGCGGCGTCGGCGAACGTCCGCTGAGCGGCTTTCGCCAGTCGCGCGGACTCCGGGTCGTGCGCGGGGTCGTCGCGGCGGTAGAAGTCGGCGACCCGGTAGTAGTTGGACGCCCGCAGCAGCGCCTCCCGCGCGCTGACCCGGTGCCCGGCGGCCAGTGCGTCGCGGCCGATGCCCTCGATCCGCGCGGCCGTCGCGGCCCACCGCGTCGACCAGGCTTCCTCGTCGCCCTCGGGGATCTCCCGGCAGGTGACCAGGACTTCGCCGAGGTCGGCGCCGGCGTAGGCGGCGTAGCCCGCGGCGCGCAGGGCTTCGAAGGAGAAGGACTCGTCGTCGAAGAGGAATTTCATCGGATGCCTCCTGCTCGGTGCGAACGGAACGGTGCCGTTCCGTTTTAACAGGGTCGAAGATGGAACGCAACCGTTCCGTTCGCTACACTCGGTGGTATGGCGACGAGCGAAGACGGGACCCGGCCCGCGAGCGGTGGGGCGGTGCTGCGGAAACAGGTGACCGACGCGATCACCGAGGCGGCGTTCGCCGAGGTGGCGGAGACGGGGTATGCGCGGACGTCGATGGACGCGGTCGCCCGGCGCGCCGGCGTCGGCAAGGCCGCGCTGTACCGGCGGTGGCCGTCGAAGCAGGCGATGCTGGCCGAGCTGATCCGGGACAAGGTCACCGCGGCGTCGCCGCCGGTGCCGGACACCGGCGCGCTGCGCACCGACCTGCGCGAGCTGTTCGCGACCTTCCGCGGTCAGCTGGCCCATCCGCTGGTGGCCCGGATCGGGGCCGGGCTCCTCGCCGAAGCCACGCACGACGCGGCGTTGGACGAGGTGCTCCAGACGGCGGTGGCCGCACCGCGGCGGGCGGCGGCCCGCGCGATCCTGCGGAACGCGATCGGCCGCGGCGAGCTCCCACCCGGCCTGGATCCGGAGCTGGGCACCGATCTGCTGATCGCCCCGCTGGCCTTCCGGATGCTCGTGGTGAAGGGCCCCAGCGGCGACGAGTACCTGGACGCGCTGACGCGAGCGGTCGAGGCGGCCCTGAAGGCGTCGCAACCGCGGTGACCGTGGTGACGCCGGCGTAGGCGGCCGGATATCCGGAGGAGGCGGAAGCCGGCGGTGTCGGCGGCCTCGAGCGCGGGCCGGCCCGTGCGAGGATGGGTGTCGGCCACCGACCGGACCAGCTGAGCCGAGGGGTACCGCCTGGATGGACGCCACATTCGACGGAAACAACGCGTCGGCCCGGATGGCGGATCGGCTCGAGGAGCTCCTCGCGCGATTCGAAGTGCTCGGAGACGGGGCGGACAGGCAGTTCCCGCCGGCTCTGCTGGGGGACGTGCTCGGCGGTCCCATCCCGTACCGGACCGGGAATCCGGACCTCGCCCGCTTCGTCCTCGAGCAGCCGTACCGGCTCACCGCCCTCATCCGCGTCGTCGGCGAACTGGAGCCGGACTCGCCGGCGTTGACGGACCTGCTGGCCCTGCGGGACGAGCTCACCGCCGCCGAGCGGGTGCCCGACCTGGGCCACGTTCTCGCGCTCCTGCAACCGATCCGCCTCGCGAACACGGACGCGGGGGAGCAGCGCGCCTTGCTCGGGTTGGCGCGCCAGGCGACCAGCGACCGGTTCGACGAACTGCCGCCGCAGTGCCGTTCCGTCCGCACGATGTTCCTTTGCCTGACCGACTACAACGCCCCGGCCGGCGGGCCACCGCCGGCCATGGTGTTCGTCGCCCAGGTCGCCGGCTTCTTGGCGGACCGCGAGATCGCGGCGGAACTGAGGAGGTGGAACCAGCGCTGGGCCGAGCGGACGGGCATGGCCGAGGCGTTGCGACAGGCCGCTTCACGGGTGACGGCACCCGACGCCGATCGCCTGGCCACCGTCCGCCTCGTGTTCGAGTTCGACCCGGACCCGTTCGACGACAGCAGGGTCATGCTGTCGCACTGGCGTCACTGGGGCGACCGGTCCGGGTTCAGCCAGCGGCTCGGTGGCACGCCGGTGCCGGTGGCCGACCTGGAGTCGGAGGTCGACGACGCCATCGGGGCCCTCGAGACCACGCTGGCCGTCGGCGAGGCCGACGCTCCGGACAGCTCGATCGTCCTCGAGTTCATCCTGCCGTGGGAGATGCTCAACACGCCGGTGGAGTCCTGGCGCCGGGATTCGACGGCGGCCCCGCTGGGGGTCGACTACCCCGTCGTGGTCCGCAGCCTGGACCGGATGCGGGCCCTGCGCTACCACCGCGCGTGGCGACGGCGCTGGCAGTCGCTGGTCAACCGGGACGCGTCGGCCCGCCCCTACTGGAGCCACGCCGTCGCGGACGGGCCCGAGGCCGAGCGGCTGGCGGTCGAGCTCGTGCACAGCGACACCGTGTCGCTCGTGCTGAGCGAACCGCCGGGTGCCCGGGGCGGCACCGCGTGGCGGGAGGTCGCCGCGGCGTTCCGCGCGGGTCTGCCGGTCATCATCTGGGACCGCGAGGACTGTGCGGCACCCGGCTTCCGCGACGCCGTCAGCCACCTCGTCGAGGGTGAGCCGACCGAACTGCCGGAACGCGTGGCGCGGCTGAAGCGCGACGCGCTCATCGCCGCCGGACGGCAGTCCCACGCGGGGCGGACGCTGGTCCTCTTGTGGGACGACCCGGACCACATGCCGGAACTGCCGTACGTGCCGAGGCATCTGGAGGGAGCGTGACCCCGATGCCCGAGGAGATGGACAGCCTGGAGGGCTACTCGTCGACCTTCCCGAAGTGGTGGATCTACCGCGGGACCGGACACACCGCCCCGGCGGGGAAGTGGGACTCGCGGTGGCCCAAGGCGCCACCGGCGCGGCAGCCGCGGGGCACGACGCGGCGGGAGGCGCCCGAGTTCGACAACGTCGAGACCCAGCGGCGGTTCGGCTGCCGGACGTTCGCCGGCTACCGCGATCGCGGGCTGCTCAACGGGATCAACGTCGCCATCGCGCTGGCCCGCCCGCTCCTCGTGACCGGTGCTCCGGGCACGGGGAAGTCCGCCATCGCGTACGCCATCGCCAGCGAGCTGGGGCTGGGCCGGGTGCTCCGCTGGTCGCTGACCCCGACCGACACGCTGCGGTCCGGGCTCTACGAGTACGACATGGTCGGCCACGTCAACGCGAGCCGGACCGGGCAGAACGGCTCGGTCAGCGAGTTCGTCCGGCTGGGTCCGGTGGGCACGGCCTTCCTCGGCTACCGGCGGCCGAGGGTGCTGCTGCTCGACGCGATCGACCAGACCGACTTCGACTTCACCTGTCACCTGCTGACGCTCGTCGAGGACGGTTGCTTCGAGATCCCCGAGCTGGTGCGCGATGCCCAGCCGGAGGCGGTCGTGTTCACCGCGGATCCCGGGGTCCGGGCATCGGTGGTGAACGGCATCGTGACGTGCGACGCGTTCCCGCTGGTGATCATCACGAGCAATGGCGACCGGGACCTTCCCTCGTCCTTCCGCCGCCGGTGCGTGGAGGTCTCCCTGCGCCCGCCCACCACGGAGGAGCTCCGGGTCATCGTGGACGCCCACTTCCCCGAGCAGCAACACCCCTTCGTCGACGAGCTGGTCCACCTGTTCGCGGAGCGCCGGGCCGGCGACGGTGCTCCGGACGTGGAGCAGCTGCTCCACGCGATCCACCTCTTTTCGGTGAACGAGGAGATGATGTCCGACCCGGAACAGCGTGACGAGATTCTGGGCCTGCTCTGGCGCGGACCTGCCGACCGAGAGCACCTATGACCACGAGCAGTGGCCCATGACGACGACGCTGCCTCGTGCCCGCCCCGGCCACCAGGCCACCGCGCCGACACCGGAGGCGTTCCGCGACGTGCTGCGTGCTTTGCGCGGCCGGACCCGCACCGCGCCGACGCCCGAGTTCTGCGTCGAGCCGGTGCTGGCTCGTCCGGCGGTGCCGCGCAAGCCGTGGGACGCCGTGCTGGTCGTGGACGACAGCCCGTCCATGCGGTTGTGGTCGTCGGTGGTCCAGGGGACGGAACGGTCCCTCCGGGCGAGCGGGGTGTTCCGCAACGTCGTGGTGCGCAGACTCGGGGTGGACGCACACGGCCCGGTCCTTCGGGGCTCCGGCCGTGCGGACGGGGGACCGCGGGCGGTCGTCGACGCGCACCGGCAACGGGTCGTCCTGGTGCTGACCGACTGCGCCCACCCGATGTGGAATTCCGGGCGCATGTGGTCGCCGTTGCGGTTGTGGGGCGCGGCGCACCCGGTCGTCCTCGTCAGCCTCGTGCCGTGGTCCGTGGCCGGCCGCGGCGGACTGGCCGTGCACCGGCTGCGGTTGCGGGCGGAGCGGCCCGGCACGGCCAACGGCGTGCTGCAGTGGCGGCCGCGTGCCGACCCGCTCGGTGTGTACGACGATCTGGCGGACGCGATGCCGGTCTGCTTCAGCGAGCTCGACCTGGTCGGCCTGCGTCGGTGGGGAGACCTGACCGGGCGCCCGCCGGCCTGGACCGACACCGGTGCGATCCTCGTCCCCGGCCGGCCGCGGGACTCGGTGGAACCGCCGGTGCTGTCGCCCGCGGAACTGGTGTCGGCCTTCCGCACCAACAGTTCTCCCGACGCCTTCCGGCTGGCGGTGTACCTCGCGGCCGTCCCGTTGGAGCTCCAGCTGATGGTCCAGGTCGGCGAGCGGCTGCTGCCCAGGACGAGCCGGGCGGCGCTGGCGGAGTTCCTGGCGAGCCCCCTCATCGAACCGCGGGAGGCGGCGCCGGCCGGGGTGGTGAACTTCCAGTTCACCATCGCCGGGTTGCGTGGTGAGCTGCTGGGCTTCGGCCGGCGCAGCGAAACGGAGTACGTGCGGGAGATCGTGCGCCGCCACCTGAGCCGGCGCCACGGCGGGGTGGCGGTCGAGCGGTCGGCGGATGCCGAGGAGGCGGACCTGGCCGTGCACGGTGCGCTGTCCGGTCAGGAACCACGGGCAGCGGTGCCCCGCACGTCGGTGCATCGGGCGATCGTCGCCGTGGACGTGGAGAGCTACGGCGATCCCGCGAGGACGTCCTACCACCGCATGGCCGCGCGGGCCGGCATCCACGACGCGATGGCCACCGCGTGTGCGGAGGCGCGGGTGCCGTGGGACCCGGCGAACGTGAGCGACTCGGGTGACGGGCTGTTGCTGCTCTTCCCGGCGGAGGTGCCCAAGGTGGCGCTCGTGGACATCCTGCCGACCCGGCTGGCCGCCGCGGTGCGGCGGCACAACGCGGTGCACGCGCCGGCCGCGCGGATCCGGCTGCGCATGGCCGTCAACGCGGGTGAGGTCTACTACGACGGGCCGGGGCGGGTCGGGCAGGACCTGATCCTGACCTACCGGCTGCTCGACGCGGCGACGGTGAAGGACGCGTTGGCGCGGTCGACGGCGACCGTGGCGCTGGTGGTGTCCGACCAGATCTACACGTCGGTCGTGCGGCAGGACCCGGGCATCGACGCCGGGACGTTCCGCGCGGTGCTGGCGGACTCGAAGGAGACGCACGCGCGGGCCTGGGTCCGCCTGGTGGACTAGGCGTCCTTTATGGACAGTGGGCGGGATTGGCGCCTGCGCTTTTATCGAGCCACCTCCGCGTGCCCGGCCTGAGTCCGGCCATCAGCAGGTCGAGCAGGCGGGCCGCCAGTGCTTCGTGTTCCGGGGAACCGGCCACGGTGAAGATGCCGATGAGCGCGGCGGCGATGTCTCCGGCGGGGACGTCGCCGCGGAGCTGCCCGCTCGTGCGGCCGGCTTCGAGGATGACGTCGATGGCCGCGAGCAGTTCGGTCCGGGTGTGGGCATGGGCGATTTCGCCGGATTCGACCATCGCGAGCAAGGTGTCGAGCATCCCGTTCTTGGTCGCGATCCAGTTCCCGAACAGGTCCATCCAGCGGCGCAGGGCGGCCGGCGGGTCGAGGTGGGCGAGTAGCTCGCGGGCGCCGGCGGTGAGCCGGGAGACCTGGTCCTGGTAGACGGCGTCGACCAGTGATTCGCGGGTGGGGAAGTGCCGGTAGAGGGTGGCGATGCCGACTCCGGCTTCGGCGGCGATCGCGCGCATCGACGGCTCGGTCTCGGCCGAGGCGAACAGCCTGGTCGCCACGTCCAGCAGCTGGCGGCGGTTGCGGGTCGCGTCCGCCCGGGGTCCACGGCTCCTGGGGACAGTCAAAACGGATCACGCTCCACTTATGCTAGGGTCGAGGCACTAACCGAAGCGTAGTCCGTTTAGCGTGCTTCACGCGCGGCACCAGGAGACAGGCGAGCATGGAAGAAGCGAGCGTGACGTCGTCGACCACGGGCCGGGCGGTCCGGTTCGAGTCGTTCGGTGGTCCGGAGGCGTTGAGGATCCGCGAGGTGCCCGTGCCGCAGGCCGGCCCGGGACAGGTCCGGGTGCGGGTCACCGCGGCCGGCCTGAACCCGATGGACTGGTTCATGACTTCCGACGCGGAGACCGCCGCGCGGTTCGGCTTGAGCCTGCCCTGCGGGTTCGGGACCGACTACGCCGGGGTCGTGGACCAGGTCGGTGCCGGGGTGAGCGAATTCGCGGCCGGAGACCGGGTGTTCGGCGGTGCCCTGTCCCGCGCGGTGGCCGACTACGTGGTGGTGGACGTGGCGGGGACCATCGCGGTGGGCGGCCGGGCACACCACACCCCGGACGGTGTCGACGATCGCACCGCCGCCACCTTGGCCATCGCGGGCTGCACGGCGGCCGCGGCCCTCGCCGTGGTCGAGCCGGGTCCGGGTGACACGGTGCTCATCGGCGGCGCGGGCGGCGGGGTCGGCGTGTTCGCCGTCCAGCTCGCGCGCCTCGCGGGCGCGCGAGTGATCGGCACGGGATCGGCGGCCTCGGCCGACGCCCTGCGCGCCCTGGGGGCCGAGCCGGTCACCTACGGCGACGGCCTGGCCGACCGGGTCCGCGCCCTGGCTCCGGCCGGCGTCACCGCGGTCCTGGACCTGCACGGGACCGACACGGTGCAGGCCGGGCGCAAGCTGGGCGTGCCCGACGAGCGCAGCACCGCCATCGCCGCCCAGGTCGACGGGATCACGCCGGCGAACGGCGCCAACGCGGCCCCGGGCGCCATCGAGGAGATCGCCGCCCTGGTCGCAACCGGCCGGCTCCGGGTCCCGATCGCGGCGGCCTTTCCGGTCGAGCAGATCCGCGCGGCGGTCGAACTGCAGGCGGGGCGGCACGTGCACGGGAAGGTCGTCATCGACCTCTAGGAGGGGAGGAGCGCCTTCCGGGCTCGGCCCCGCCGAGAACCGCTGATCGGCGCAAGGCCGGGCCCGTCACCGGCCGGCCGACTCGAGGTAGTCCGCGATGCACGCCAAGTACAGCCTCAGCACGAACCGGGCATCCCGGGTGCTGTGGCCGGCCGTCGAGGGCAGTCGTGGTTCTGCCCTTCCTGGCCAAGCTTCGGTAGACCCCACAGCACGCGCGGTCCCGGCCGGGAGGGCGCTGCCACCCTCCCGGCCGGGACCGCTCAGCGGCCCACGGTCACCGAACCGGTGAGCGGGCCGAGCCGCACGGTGTGCGTGCCGCGGGCCAGGTTCCGCAGCTCGAACGTGACGCACGTGGTCTGGCCCGGCCACACCGACACCGGCCGTTCGGCGGCGACCGCGCCGTCCACCCACAGCACCGCCAGGTAGTCGCCGGCCTTTTCGCCGACGTCCTTCACCGAGGCGGTGACCCGGGCGGGCGACCACCAATGGCTGTCCTCGGTGCGGAGGTCGGCGACGGCGAAGCGTGGCGCGGGCCCGGGGGCCCGGTCGCGGACGAAGATGTCCGAGCGCCCGTTCGTGTCCTCCTCGACGAGGTTCGTCGCCTCGCTTTCGAACGCCACGTACTTGCCGTCGGTGCTGATGGACGGGAAGTCGCTGTAGGCATCGCCTTCCCGGCCGCCGAGGGCACCGGAGACCTTGTCCGTCTTCGCCGTGCGCAGGTCGCGCACGAACACGTCGGACGCGCCGTCACCGTCGCCGGGCACGAGGTTGCCGGCGAAGCTGAAGAACGCGACCGCCGTCCCGTCCCCGCTGATCCTCGGGCTCGCCGTGTAGGAATCGGCCCCGCCGGTCCCGCTCGCCGCCTGCGACACCAGCGTGTTCGCGTGCGCCTGCCGGTCGTAGAGGTAGACCTGCGAGGGCCCGTCGGCCGGGCTGACCACGTAGGCCACCTTCCGGCCGTCCGCGCTGATCGACGGCTGCGTCGCCTCCGCCCCGCCCGGCGCCGGGATCACCTCGGTGGTTCCGGTCCTGCGGTCGCGCACGAACACGTCGCGGTGGCCGTTGCCGCCACCGGGCACGAGGTTCTCCGCACCGCTTTCGAACGCGACGAACCGGCCGTCGCCGCTGACGCTCGGCTCGAGCGAGTCGCCGTCCGCCGGTGCGCCGCCCAGACCCGCCGAGACGAGCTCGGTGGTGCCGGCCACCCGGTCACGCAGGAAGATGTCCTGCTTGCCGTTCGTGTCGCCCGGCACCAGATTCGTGGCCTGGCTGAGGAAGACGGCGTAGCGGCCGTCGGTGCCGAACACCGGCTGCCCGGACAGCCCGTCGGCCTGCTTCTCTTCGGAGGACACCGAAATCAGCTCGGTCGTGCCGGTCCGGCGGTCGCGGACGAAGGAGTCGGGGATTCCGTTGGCGTCACCCGGAACCAGGTTCGTCGCGCCGCTGAGGAAGCCGACGTACCGGCCGTCGGGGCTGACGCTCGGGCTCACCGACCACGCGTTCGCCCCGGTGCCGTCCGAGGCCACCGTGATCCGCTCGATCGCCCCGGTGCGCCCGTCCCGCGCGAAGATGTCCATGTCGTCGTTGGTGTCGCCGGGCGCGAGCTCGCCGGACGCGCTGGCGAACGCGATCACCCCGGCGTCACCGCTCATGGCCGGCCAGAAGGTGTGGGCCTGGATCTGCCCGCCGTCCCGGGTCATCGAGACCCGCTGCGTCGCGGGCGGCCGCGGGAGCGCGAAGTCGGCCGATGCGGGCCGGTGCCCGCCGGTCACGACGACCTGCCGCGGAGTCGCGGCCGAGATGCCTGCCGCCGAAGCGGCCACCCGGTAGGTGCCCTCGGGCACGTTCTGGACGGTGTAGCCGCCGTTGCCGTCCGACACGGCGGTGAGTTCGTCGAGCACGTCGAGCACCCGGACCGTCGCGCCGGGCACCGTCGAACCGGTCGGCCCGTAGGTGACGCGGCCGCTGATCGTGCCCCGAGGGGTCGGTTTCAGCGCGACGCGCAGGTCCGTCTGCTTCCCGGTGGTCACCACGGCCCGCACCCGCTGGTCGTGGTAGCCGAAGCGGGACAGCGTGAGGTCGTAGGTGCCGGCGGGCACCCGGATCTTGAAGTGCCCCGCGGCGTCACTGGTGTAGGACCGGCCGGTGGACGCGACCGTGATCGTGGTCTTCGCCAAGGCATCCCGGGACGCGGTCACCGTACCGGTGATGCCGCTCGCGAGCCGCGCCTCGGCGACGGCGGCGGCCGCATCGATCCGGCCCGTGCCGAAGCGGGTGTTCGGCCGCGCGCCGTAGCGGTTGTCGAAGAACGACGTGCCGGCGAGGATTTCCAGCGTCTCGTCCGGGGTCAGCTTCGGGTTCGCCTGCAGCATCAGCGCGACCGTGCCGGAGACGTGCGGGGTCGCCATCGACGTGCCGCTCAGCAGCCCGTACTCGCCGCCGGGCAGCGAGGACAGCACGTCCACGCCCGGTGCGGACAGGTCGGGCACGACGTAGCTGTCCGGCCAGCTCGCCGGGGCGTCCGCCCAGTCCTTCTTCCGCACGACGCCACCGCACGAGAAGTCCGGCACGTTGTCGCCGTCGTCCGTGGCGCCGACCCCGGTCGACTCGAAGACGTTGCCGGGCGCCGCCGAACCGCCGGGGACGCAGTCGTTGCCGATGGCGAACGCGGGGAACGCACCGGCCAGGTGGATGTTGCGGGCCGGCTCGACCATCTCGCTGCTGTAGCCCTCTTCGCCGAGCGACATGCTGACGACGTTCGCGGGTTTGCCCGCGGGCTTGCCGTCGGCGTCGTACGGCGCGATCGCCCACTGCATCCCGGCGATCACCTGCGCCAGCGTGCCGGATCCGCCCGGGATGACGAGCCCGGCCATCAGTTCCGCGCCCGGGGCGACGCCGATCTGGGTGCCCGAGCTGTGCCCGCCCGCGATGGTGCCCGCCACGTGGGTGCCGTGGTAGGAGCTGTCGTGGGGGGTGGAGTGCACCGGCGAGCCGTCGGCGGCGAACTCGAGCCAGCCACCGGGGTGCTCCGGGTTCGCCGGGTCGGCGCTCACCAGCTTGCCCGCGAGGTCGGGGTGGGCGGTGTCGATGCCGGTGTCGAGGATCGCCACCCGCACCCCGGCGCCGGTGGTGCCGCCGGCCTGGACCCGGTCCGCGCCGATCTTCGACACGCCCCACGCGACGGCCGCGTCCGCCTGGGCCTTGGCCTGCTTGCGCTGCGGTTCGGTGGGCGTCTTCAGCGTGAAGTTGGGGATGACGCGGTCGACCAGCGGCAGCGCGGCCACCGCGTCCAGGGTGGCCGGAGTCGCCCGGACGAGCACCATGTTCTTGAGCCAGAACGTGTTCACCACCTGGTCGCGGCGGGCGCCGACCAGGTCGGTGACCGGGGCCTGCATGGCCTTCGCCGAATCGGTGAGGGTCCGGCGCGCGGCGTCCGGCGAGGACGGTGCCAGGCCCCGGTCCTTCAGCACGACGACCGCCTCGAACCGCGTGCCCGGACCGGACCGGGCGCCGGCGATCCGGTCGAGCAGCTCCTTGGCGATCTTGTGGTGCGCGGCCGGCGGGGCTTCCGGTGCGGCGGCGGCCGCGGCCGGCAGGGCGCCGAGCGACCCGGCGGCGACGAGCACCGCCAGCGCCAACCGGCGGCCACGGGTCCGCGAGGCGGACAGGGACATGGGGAGACTCCTTCGCTCCGTCAGGTTCCGGCGGACAAGCGAGACGGCGCGCCCCGAGTGAGGTTGCGCGCCGTCGACGTCAAAACGGTGCATCAGTGATCAACACATGACAAGCTCACCGGGGCGGCGAATTCCCGCCAGGTGGCGGAAACCCGACAGGGGAGGGGCGGCCGTGCTGGAGCCGATCGGGCTGGGGGACGCGGAAGAAGCGATCTACGACGCGCTGGTCCGGCGCACCCGCGCGGCGGTTTCCGAACTCGCCGAGGACACCCGCCGTTCGCTGCCGGTGACGCGGCGCGCGGTGCGGACGCTCGTCGGGCTGGGCCTGGCGACGCTGGAGGGCGGGCGGCCGTCCCGGTACGTCGTCGTCCCGCCGGACCGGGCGATCGAGGCGGTGCTGCGCGAACGCGAGGCCGCCCTGCGCGACACGCGCCGCTACATCGGCACGCTCATGGAGATGTACCGCGCGAGCACGCGGTTCGCGCACCCCGGCGAGCTGGTCGAGGTGATCACCGGGCGGGACGAGGTCAACGAGCGCTGGGGCCGGATGCAGCAGGACATCCGGGTGCAGATGCGTGGGTTCGACCGCCCGCCGTACGCCGCGCCACGGGGCGCCTCGGACTCGAACGAGGTCGAGCTGGGCCTGCTCGGCCGCGGGGTGAAGTGCCGGGTGGTCTACGACAAGAGCGCGATCGAGCTGCCCGGGCGCATCGACGACATCGAGCTCGGGATGCGGCACGGCGAGCAGGCCAGGATCGACGGCGACGTCCCGATGAAGCTCGCGATCGCCGACGACCGGCTCGCGATCATCCCGCTCATGCGGCCCGGCGACCCCGCGCTGACCGCGTCGTACCTCATCCACCCGTCACCGCTGCTGGACGCGCTGATCGCGCTGTTCGAGGCGGTGTGGGCCCGCAGCGTGCCGGTGCGGTTCGGCCCCGCCGAACCCGGCGAGCTGTCCGCGGAGGAAGCGAAGCTGCTGATGCTGCTGGCCTCCGGCGCGACCGACAAGGCCGCCGGGCGGGCGCTGGGCTGGAGCGAGCGGACCGTCCAGCGCCACGTCACCAAGCTCATGACGCGGGTCGGGGCGCAGACCCGGTTCCAGATCGCGATGGAAGCCACCCGGCGCGGCTGGATCTGAAGGCGGGGGCGTGCGCCGCCCCGAAGTTTCACTTGAAAGTTCAAGTGAACGTGGGTAGGTTGACTTGAAGATTCAAGTCCCGCACCTTCGGAGGCACACCTTGAGCGATCTGAAGCTCGCCGTCATCCTCGGCAGCACCCGTCCCGGCCGCAACGGCGCGGCGGTGGCCGACTGGGTCCTGACCAAGGCCAAGGAACGCACCGGCGCCGACTACGAACTGATCGACCTGCTCGACCACCCGCTGCCGCACCTGGACGAGCCCGTCCCCGCCAGCGTCGGCAAGTACGCCGGGGAGCACACCAAGGCCTGGGCGGCCACCATCGCGAAGTTCGACGGCTTCGTCTTCGTCACCCCCGAGTACAACCACTCCACGTCCGCGGTGCTGAAGAACGCCATCGACTACCTCTACGGCGAGTGGAACAACAAGGCCGCCGCTTTCGTCTCCTACGGCTCACTCGGCGGCGCCCGGGCGATCGAGCACCTGCGTGCGATCTGCAGCGAACTGCAGCTCGCCCACGTCCGTCAGCAGCTGTCCTTCTCCCTGGTCAACGACTTCCGGAACTTCAGTACCTTCACCCCCGCGGCCGCGCACGACCGGGCGGCCACGATCCTGTTCGACCAGCTCGAATCCTGGGCCGGCGCGCTCAAGACCGTCCGGGGCTGATCCCGTGAACCAGCCGCACGGACGGCTCCGGGTCGTGTTCGCCGATCTGCGCCGCGCTGTCGACGACGTCATCCTCGAACACCAGGTCACCCTCGGCGAACTGCTCGGCGCCATCGACTGGCTCCAGCAGGTCGCCGACGCCGGCGAGCTGCCGTCGGCGAGCATCTTCTTCTACAAGACCGTTCTCAAGGGAACCGCGGGCGCGACCTATGCCCACCCGGAGAAGGACGGCGCGAGCCACTGGGAAATGGAAGGCCCCGCCCACCGGTCCGGGGCGCCCGTGCTGCCCAGCCCGGCCGTGCTGCCCATGCGGCCCGACGAACCCGGCGAGCCGCTCATCGTGTCCGGCGCGGTGCGCACCACCGCCGGCGACCCGCTGCCCGGCGCGGCCCTCGAGATCTGGCAGATCGACGCCGACAACGTCTATTCCGGCATGGACGCCGGCGATTTCGCGCCGCTGAACATCCCGAACGACGCCACCGGCATTCCCGCCGACAACCTCCGGGCCAGGGTCATCGCCGACGGCGACGGCCGTTACGAGTTCCGGACGGTCATGCCCGGGGTCGAAACCTTCGGACTCGCCACGGACAGCCCGCTCGCGACGTTGACGCGCGCCTTGCAGCTCGACGGCCTCCGCCCCCGGCACATCCACGCGATCGTCAGCGCCCCGGGGTGCCTGCCGTTGACCACCCAGATCTACTTCGACGGCGACCCACTCGTCGAGAGCACCATCGAAGGCGCTGTTCCCGCCGAGGCGGTGAAGGCGACCACCCGCCACGAAGACCACCACGCCCGCGGCTTGGACCGGCCGTACCGGGCGCTCACCTACGACTTCGTGCTGCGCCCCGCGATACGCATTGTTCCCTCTTCAAAAAAGACATCGGTCAGGCAGGAATGCGCAGTGCCTCGGTGATCCGCCCGGTGAGCCATTCTTCGGCCTGCGGATAGCTCCAGCCGAACTGGCTCACCAGGCGTCGCCAGGACGTGTAGTCGAGGTAGTAGGCGAACACGTCCACCGCCTGCTCGGCTGTGCCGGGCAGCGCGTCCAGTTCGCCGAGCCGGGTGGCCACCCCGCGCAGGGTCGCGCGGAAGCCCTCCTCGGCTCGGCCTGCCGCCGCCGCGACCGCGGCGTCACCGCGCGCTGTCACCAGCATCAGCTCGAACACGTCGCCGTACTTTTCGACCGCGAAGCGCGTATTGGCGACGCTGTCCCGCACGATCGCGGCCGGATCGTCCGACGCCGCGACCCGCTCGGTGCCCTGGCGGAGCTCGGCGTCGCCCGCCCCGAGGGTGATCAGGTGCTCCAGCAGCTGCGCTTTGCCGCCCACGCTCGCGTAGACCGTCGCGGTGGCCACCCGGGCGGCCGCGGCGATCTCCTGAATGGTGGTGGCGGGGTAGCCGTGTTCGGCGAAGAGGCTGCGTGCCGCGTCCAGGATGGCCTGCCTGGTCTGGGCGGCGGCCTCCCGGCGGCGGGGTGAGTTGTATGCGACAGGTGCCACGTCGGTGACTATAGACCATGCAAGTTGACAAGAACACTACTCTGATGAATGTGAAGATACTTTTGTCAACTGTGCCGGCCCACGGCCATCTGCTGCCCCTGCTCCCGCTGGCCCGCGCCCTGGCCGCGTGCGGCCACACCGTGGGGGTGCTGACCGGTCAGGACCTGGCCGGTGTGATCGCGGAGGAAGGGTTCGAGGCGGTGCCGGCCGGCCCCGGGATGGGTGCGGTGTTCGCCGAATCCGCGCGCCGCCACGGCGATGACGGCGCCTCGGCGCCCACCCCGGCCATGGTGGCGACGCTGTTCGCCGACGTCCGGGTCGCGCTGGCCGGACCGGACTCCCTGCGGGCTGCCGAACGCTGGCAGCCCGACGTTGTCGTGCACGAGGCGACGGACCTGATCGGCCCGCTGGTCGCGACCGCACTCGGCGTCCCCTTCGTGACGCACGCGCTGGGGCCCGGCCACCCGCGGGAGCTTCTCGAGTTGTTCGCTGCCGCGGCCGCGCCGCGATTCGCGGAACTGGGCGTGGACGTCTCCGGTGCCGCGGCCGCGGCCGGCCGGCGCTACCTGGACATCTGCCCGCCCGCGTTGCAGCACCCGGACTGGAGCCCGCCCGCCCTTCGGGTCCCGCTTCGCCCCGAACCGCACGCCGCGGCCGCCGCAGCCGGGCGGCCGGTGTTCGACGGTCCGGCGGCCGGGCGCGGACGGATCCTGGTCACCTTCGGCACGCATTTCACCGCGCCGGAAAACGTGTCGCCGGTGGTGCGCGCGTTGTCCGGCCGCGGTTTCGAGGTCGCGGTCACGGTCGGCCTCGGCCGCCAGGCGGCCGACTACGGCTTGCCCGCAGACAGGGATGTGCGGCTGGTGCCGTTCGCGCCGATGGCTCGGCTGCTGGACAACGTGACCGTGATGGTCACCCACGGGGGCGCCGGGAGTGTGTTGTCGGGGCTGTCCCGGGGGCTCCCGCTGGTCGTCGTCCCGCAAGCCGCCGACCAGTTCATCCAGGCCGAACGGGTCGTCGCCGCCGGAGCGGGCACCGCGGTGCTGCCCGGCCAGGACATCGGGGACGCCCTCGAGCAGGCCTTGACGCCGGGCGTTCGCGATCGCGCCCGGCAGATCGCCGCCGAAATCGCCGACCTGCCCGGTGCCCCCGATGTCGCGAAGGAATTCGAGGCGCTCGTCGGGCCGGCAGCCGGTGTCTTCGCTTCCGAAGGAATTGCTCCGTAGGCGCACGGGTCCTGGTGCCCGGTGACCAGCTGCCCGTCATCGGCCGAAACGCGATCTTCGGAAGCGAATCACCGATCCGGAAGCCGCGGCCGGCTCACGGTGCCGGCCGGCGCCGGGCGCGCAGCCAGCCGACGAGTTCGCGCAACGCCGGGTCCTCGATCGGTTCGGTGAGCCGGATCGTGTGCGATTTCGCGCCGTCCGTCGCCGTGAGCGTCCAGGTGCGGTAGTCCGCGGCGCCCGGCAGGGGCTTCGCCGGTTCCGGGTGGCGCCCGAAGAAGCCCGACCGCGCGAGCAGGGCCCGCAGCGCGGCGGCGTCGGCCGGGTCGAGGTCGCTCGTGTCGACCTCGACCGGCCGGCTCAGGCCCGGGATGTGGGCGAACCCGCCCTCGCCCTCGAGCCGGACGCGCACCCGGGACGGAGAGCCGCCTTCCCCTCTGGTCACCAGGGGTTCCCGGCGGCCGTCAGCGGCTGCTGCCGCGCCATCGCACCTCCCGACAGGTTTTCCACGAGGCCGACGATACCTCTGCGGGTCAGGTAGAACGACCCGTCGAGGTCGGCGAACGTCGACATCTCGCCGGTGCCGACGTTGCCGTCCACCGTGCCGAAGTACTTGGCCGGCCCGTCGTCGAAAGCCAGCAGGAGGCCGCCGTCGCGCATCCGCCACTGGCCGGGGTAGGCCCCGCTGAACGTCCCGTCACCGTTGAACGTGAGGTCGGCCTGCCCGTAGAACAGCGTCGAACCCCAGCTGAAGTGCAGGATCCAGGTCCCGGAGATCACGGGGACCCGGACCTCGATGCCGACCTGGCGCCACGCGTCCGCGACGATCCGCTGTTCTTCCGCGCCGAACAGCCGGCTCGCGTTGTCGGTCGTGAGGTCGGCGAAGTCCTGGAACTGCGCGGTCCGCGTCAGCCGCGCGTCGCACAGCGTCCGGTACCAGATCAGCCCGGCCTTTTCCCACGCGTAGCCGCCGAGTCCCACGGCCGCCAGGTAGAACGCCCGGTTCGGGATCCCGGAATTGATGTGGACGCCACCGTGGTCGCGCGTGGTCGTCACGTAGTCCGCCATGTGCGCCGGCTGAGGGTCCTTCCCGAGGACGGAGTCGTCGTAAGCCGTCCCGGGCTCCTTCATCGAGCGCAGAGCGGTCCCGTTCACCGCGGCGGTGAACAGCCCGGCACCGATCAGCCAGTCCGCCTCGTCGGCGGTCTGCGGCGGGTTGTGCGCGTGCTGCTTCACCAAGGAGCCGAAGACGTCCGAAATGGACTCGTTGAGCGCGCCCGGCTGGTCCTGGTACACCAGGTCCGCCTGGTGCGCGGTGACGCCGTGGGTCAGCTCGTGCCCCATGATGTCGACGGCGATGGTGAACCGGTTGAAGTACTGCCCGTCGCCGTCGCCGAAGACCATCTGCCGGCCGTCCCAGAACGCGTTGTCGTAGTCCTGGCCGAAGTGGACGGAGCCGACCAGGTCGTTGCCGGCGTTGTCGATCGAGTCACGGGCGTAGGCGGACCAGAACAGGTCGAACGTCGCACCGAGACCGTCGTAGGCTTCGTCGGTGGCGGCGTCGCCGACCGGGCCCGCGCCCTCCGCCCGGACGAGGTCGCCGGGCAACCCGGAGCCGTGCTTGGCGTCGTAGATCACCCGGTTCTTGTGGGGCGCGGCCGCCTGGGCGTACTCACCCGGAAGTGCCTGCCGCACTTCCAGTTGCCGCGCCGACCGGGCGTACCGCGCCGTCACGTCGGCGGACAGCGTGTTCAGCGCTCGCTCGCGTTCGCCGGCCGTGCCGTTGCGGGCGATGTTCTCCAGGACGTGCGGCGGCAGGATGCAGTGCAGCGCGTGCCGGTGGGACGGTGTGGTGGTCATCGTGCTCCTCCCTGTGCGGAACCGTCGGCGCCCGCCGGCTGCCCGGCTTCGCTGCCGGCGGCTTCGGGCACGATCCCGCTGGTGCCTTCCTTGGTCAGGTACCAGCAGCCGTCGAGACCGGTGAAGGTCGTCATCAGGCCGCTGCCGACGTTGCCGACGACCGTTCCGCCGTACTTGGCCGGCCCGGTGTCGAAGCTGAGCAGGAGCGTGCCGTCCCGCTGACGCCATTTCCCGGGGAACTGGCCGCCGAAGGTGCCGTCGCCGGCGAACGCCACGGCGGACTGGCCGTAGCTGCCGGTGCACCCCCAGCTGAAATGCAGTGTCCAATTGCCGCTGACGCTCATGAATTTTCCTCCTGGTTTGCGGGAACTGTCGATATTTCCGCCGGGTCGAAAATAGATCTCCGCCGGGATCGGCTGTGGTGTCGCGGTTCTCCGGGGGAGTCTGGTGTGGACCCTCGCCGTGAGCGTATGTCCGGTTCTGCGGTCGGGCAAGGGAAACTAGCCTTTCGGCGCAACCGCGGTGTTTTTCCGGAGACGAATCCGGTGTGGCGGTATCAAACGCCGTCGACGGCACTCCGGTGCGCCGGCTATTCGGTCATCGAATGGACGTGAATCGCTTTACGCGATCGCCCAGTCGGTGAGCACGCTGTGCCCGGCGGCGCTGCGGAACACGAGCCGGAAAACGCCGGTGGGCCGCGGCCTGATGGCGAACCACCCGTCGTCGTCGACCGCCACCGGTGCCGGGGTGCCGCGGCGCCCGCGGAGTTCCACGGTCCCCGCCTGTGGTGGCAGCACCTGGCCGTGGACCGCGCCGGGTTCGATCTCCAGCTCGATCGTGACCGCCCGCCCCGAGAACGTGAGGGACCGCACCGCAAGGGGCTCGGCGCGGGCGCCGGCCGGTTCGGGCTCAGCGGCGGAATCCGCGGTGAGGACGGCCAGTTCGACGTTCAGGCGGTGCCACGCGAAGGCCGCGTTCGCGGTGTCGAGGAACCAGTCCGGCACGGCCGCCGCGGACACCATGGCCGCGTGCAACTCGGCCAGCAGTTCTTCGTCGGCGTCATGCGGGCCGGCCATCACGATCCCCCTCTCGGGGATTCCGCGAACGGCGCCAGCGAGGCGCTGCTGCGCAGGGCGGCGAGGCACCGGCCCCGGGTGGGACCGATCCCGCCGACCCGCATGCCGAGCCGCTCGGCGACTTCGGTGTAGGGGACCGGTGGATCGCCGAACAGCAACGTGAGCAACCGCCGGCAGTGCTCGGGCAGCCCGGCGAACGCCTGCCGGAGCGCGATGTGCCGCTCCTGCTTCAGCAGCTCAGCGTCGGCTTCCGGGCTGGTCTCGTCCGGGAACCCGTCGTGGTCCACCGGGATCTGCGTGCCCCGCTCGCGCACCACCCGGAGGCATTCCCGGCGGGTCACCGTGGCCAGCCAGCCGGGCAGCGCGGCCGGATCCCGCAGCCTTTCCAGCGCTTCGACCAGCCGCAGCCACACGTTCGAGCCGACGTCCTCCGCGTCGGCCCGCCTGAGCCGGTGCTGCGCGCAGATCGACCACACCAGCGGGGCGTAGCGCTGCACGAGCGCCGTCCAGGCTGCTTGATCACCGTCTCGGGCGCGCTGCACGAGCGCCACCACCACCGGGTCGTCACGCATGCCGGCGCCGTCAGCGCGGTGAATACCGGGACACGAGCGGCCCGGCGAGCACCTTCCGCAGTGCCTCGGCCGGATTCGGGGTGTCTTCCAGCTCCGCCGCCAGCGCGCCGCTGACGCAGGCGGCCGCGAACGAGGTCCCGTTCAGCATCGCGGAACCGTCGAACAGCGTTTCCCCGGTGGTCAGCCGGACCTTGCCGTCGAGGAAGAGCACGTGGACGTCGGTGCCGTCGGCGACCAGGTCGACCCACATCCGCTGTTCGCTCCACGGAGCGTTCTCCGCGCCGACGGCCTCGACTTCGGTCATCGCGGCGGGCCACACGGCCAGCGGCGGGTTGGGCGCGGATCCCTGGTTGCCGGCCGCGGCCACGATCAGCAGACCCGGGTTGGCCTTCTTGACGGTGTCGATCGCGCGCCGCAGGGCCATCGGGGCCTGCCCGTCGCCGGTCGTCGTACCGCAGGAAAGGTTCAGCACGTCGATGGCCGGGTTCCCGTCGAAGGCGGCGATCTTCCGCGCGGTTTCCCAGACGGTTTTCCGGCCGGTCTGGCCGTCGAGGCCGGCTTTCACGATGATGTAGGCGTCGGGGGCGAGCTCGTGGATCTTGCCGACCACCGCGGTGGCGTGCCCCTGCCAGCCCGCGTAGACCCCGTCCGCGTCCGGCGTGGACAGCTCGTCGGCTTCGACCATTTCCTTGCTGAACTGCGCGTGCCAGAAGAGCGGCGTGTCGACGACACCGACCCGGATCTTGCGGTTCGTGGCCCGTCCCTCCGCCAGCTTCAGCGGCCGGGAGACGGGGACGGGTTCGCCGGCGTACTTGTGCTGCGGGTAGCCGATGAAGGTGTCGCGGTTCTTGCCCATCGCCGGAACGGTTCCGGCCGTGGCGGTGAACCAGGCGCGGAGGTCGTACAGCAGGACGTCGAGGTCGGTGAAAAGGCGGTCGGTGCGGCGCTCGAGCGTGTCGATCTCGTTCAAGAACGTGCGCCGCGCCTGCTGGGCGTACTCGCTGAGATTCACCAGTTCGGCGATCCGGGCGAGCCGCAAACGCTCGTCGACTTCGACACCCGCGCCTCTTTTCCAGACCCCCCGTATTTCCAGTTGCTCCTCCACCTCGGCCCGGCTTTTGGTGTCGACGATCAGTTCCGCGTTCTCGGTCATGCTTCCGCCCCTCTCCTGGACGTCCGGTTCACTCGGCTCACGGAGCGGCCGGCCGCGCGTTTGATACCAACACCGGTAAACAAGTTCCGGGTACCGCCGAAACGGGGCATGATTTCAGCCATGCACACCTCGGCGGTGCGGGAACTGGCACAGGCGGCATTGCGCCGTGCCGACGTCGACGCGGGGCGGGCGGCGCCGTTCGCGGAGCGGGCCGTCCGCCAGGCGGCCGCGGCGCGGGACGACGTCGCGGCGTCCGTCGCCGAACGCGCCTGGGGGCGCGCCCTCCTCCAGTGCGGTGACGTGGAGAACGCGATCCGGCACCTGCGGCGCTCGGTGGTGCTCGCCGAGCGGACCGGGGCCGCGGACCTCGCCGGGGAGGCGCGGATCCCGCTGGCGGCGGCGCTGCTGCAGCGGGGCCGGGCGGGCGAAGCGCTGCGGGAGATCGACACGGCCGTCGGCCGGCTCGACGGCGGCGGGAACGCCCGCGCGCGGGCCCAGCGCGCGGACCTCCTGCACCAGCTCGGCAGGCTGTCGGCGGCGCAGGCGGAGTACGACGCCGCGATTCCCCTGCTGCGGTGCGCCGGTGACGCGCTCAACCTGCAGCGTGCCCTGGTCAACCGCGGCATCCTGGACACCGAGCGGTACGCCTTCGCCGCCGCCGAGGCGAACCTGCGCGAAGCCGACGAGCTGGCCGGCGCGCTCGGCCGCCGCTTGGCCGCGGGCATCATCGCCGAGAACCTCGGGTTCCTCGAGACGGTGCGGGGTGACGTGCCGGCCGCGCTGGCCCACCTCGGCCGGGCCGAACGCGCGATCGGCGAGCTCGGCGGGCAGCTCGGCCCGGTGCACTCGGACCGGGCCGAGCTGCTGCTGTCGGTCGGCGCCCACGCCGAGGCGGCCGAGGCGGCCCGGCAGGCCGTGCTCGCGTTCGAACGCGACCGCCGTCGCCTGCTCGTCCCGGGGGCCCGGCTCTTGCTGGCGCAGGCCGCTTTCCTCGGCCGGGACTGGCCGACCGCCCGCGACCAGGCGCAACGTGCACGCCGGGAGTTCGCCCGGCAGGGCCGGCGCGAATGGGCCGAGCTGGCCCGGCTGGCCTCCCTGCGCGCCCAGCTCGCCGCGACCGGCCGGAGCCGGGTGCCGACCGAGCGCCTCGTCGCCATGGTCGAGGTGCTGGCGTCGGCCGGCTGGCCGGCCGCGGCGCTGGAAGCCCGGCTCGTGGCCGCGCGGATCACGGCCGGCCGGGGCGACGACGCGACCGCCGCCGCCTGCCTCCGCGCCGCCGGTGCGGCCGTCCGGGGCGGACCGGCGGTGTTGCGGGCTCGTGCCCGCTACGCGCGGGCGTTGCTCGACTGGCGGACCGGGGACGGTGCCGCGGCCGCGCGCGCGGTGCGGGCCGGCCTGAACATCCTCGACGAGCACGCCGCCTCCCTGGGCGCGACCGACCTGCGGGCCCACTCGGCCGTGCACCGGAGCGAGCTGAGCGAGCTCGGCCTGCGCATCGCCATGCGGTCCGGGCAGGCCGGCCGGGTCTTCGAATGGGCCGAGCGCGGGCGGGCGACCTGGCTCGCCAACCGGCCGCTGCGGCCGCCGGCGGACCCGGAGCTCCGGTCGCTGCTCGCGGAACTGAGGGCGACCTCGCTGGAGATCCGCGCGGACCCGACAGGGAAGGCGCGGGCCCGGCAAGCGGCCCTCGAGCGCCGGATCCGCGACCGCGCCCGGCTGGACCCCGGGGAACCCGGGCACCACCGGGTGCGCCCGGTCAAGCCGGCCGAACTCGACCTCGGAGACGCCGCGCTGGTCGAGTTCGTGCAGCTCGACAGCACGATGTACGCGCTCAGCTCGGTCGGCGGCCGGCTGCGGCTGCGGGCGCTGGGGCCGGGCGGGCGCATCGCGGACCTGGTCGACCGGATGACGTTCGGGCTGCGCCGGCTGGCCCGCCGCCGGGGCGGGACGGCCGCGCGGACCGCCGCCCTCGACCTGCTGGAGCACGCGGCCGGCGAGCTCGACCGCGTCCTGCTGCGATCGCTGCCCGAGGTCGGCGACCGGCCGCTGGTGGTGGTGCCGACCGGGCCCCTGCACAGCGTGGCGTGGGCGGCGCTCCCGTCGTGCCGCGGCCGGCCGGTCACGGTCTGCCCGTCGGCCACGCTCTGGCAGTCCGCCGCGGCCGCCCGGCGCGCGCCGCTGCCGGGTGCGGTCAGCGTCGCGGCCGGACCGGGGCTGACCGGGGCCCACGAGGAAGCCGAGGCGGTCGCCGCGCTGTACCGCACGACCCCGCTGGTCGGCGCGGAAGCCACGGTCGAGGCCGTCGTGAAGGCGGTCGCCGGCTCCGACGTGCTGCACCTCGCCGCGCACGGGCGGCTGGCCGTGGACCAGCCGCTGCTTTCGGACCTGCGGCTCGCCGACGGGCCACTGCTGGTGTACGACCTCGAGCGGCTCGACCGGGTGCCCCGCACGGTGGTGCTGGCCTCGTGCGACAGCGGCCGCTCGGTGGTCTGCACGGGCGACGAGCTCCTCGGGCTCAGCGCCACGTTCATGGCACTCGGCACCGCCCAGCTCGTCGCGTCGGTCCTGACCGTGCCCGACGCCGAAACGGCTCCGCTGATGGTGGCGTTCCACCAAGGATTGGTGGCCGGCCGGGCTCCCGCCGTCGCCCTCACCGAAGCGCAGGAATCGCTGCGGGACAAAGGAATCGATTCGCTCGTGGCCGCTGCGGCGTTTTGTTGTTTCGGGGCGGGCCACTGAACCGGACGGCCTTGCTCCGATGGTGTGAAGGGGTTCACTCGAAGGGGAAATCGCGTAACACCGGGGGGTGGCGGGCGACTCACCGCCACGAATGAGAATTGCGCCATTTCCCATTCCGGCGGTGGCCCACCGGTCCCGGGCACAGCCGGTGAACGGTTTTCTTCGAGGTGATGCCATATGACCATCATCGCCGCGCGGATCCACCCCGCGATCGGAATTGCCCGAGTGGGTGACAGCGACAGCGAGCCGTTCATCGGCCCCGAGATCCCCGGGGATCCGGCTTTCCCGCAGGGAATCGACTACCGCGGAACGGACCACCGGATCAGACGCCAGGCGGCGCGGTTCCGGGTGTTCGGCTACCACGACGACGGCCGGGTCGAGGAACTGACCGCGGCGACCGCGGACATCCGGTGGACGGTCCACCTCGTGAACCGCAAGGCGGTCGGCCGCCGGCTCGGAGCGCGGGGGAACGGGCCCGGCACGGAACGCAACAGCGCCCACCGGGCGGCCGCCGAACGCGCGAAGCTGGTCATCGATCCCGGACCGCACAGCGTCGAAGGCTCGAACCGCAGGCCCGTCCGGCTCGACGGGGACTTCGTCGTCCCACACCATCCGGAGGAATCGAAGGAATCGGTGCGCTTGGGGGAGATTTCGACCGACGCGGACGGCCACCTGGTCGTCGCCGGCGGCCGCGGCCGGGCCGGTTCCCCGTCCGGCCACAAGTTCAACGACGCCGGGGACAGCGACGAGTGGTACGACGACGTCTCGGACGGCCCGGTCTCGGCCACGGTCCGGATGGCCGGGGTGACGATCGACGTCGAACCCGCCCGCGTGATCGTCGGCCCCCCGAAGTTCGCGCCGCCGGTCGGCAACGTCGTGCGCCTCTGGGACGTGGTGTTCGAGGCGCTCGCGGACGACGCGGCGAAGTTCGCCCGCCCGTCGTACGTGCGGGACATCTACCCGATCCTGCAGGCGGCGCGCGACGTGGGCGCGGTGAACGGGCCGGCGCGCACTCGGCACCGGTTCACCCACCCGGTGCGGGACACGGACACGAAAGACAAAATCCTCGCCCGGATCAGGGCGACGGGACCGACGCACATGCCCCGGCTGTACGGGAGCAAACAGGGGCGGCTCGACCTGGCCCTCACCAAGACGCAGAAACGCCGGCTCGAGAGCTGGGCGGCGAACGACTTCGACGACGACTGGCCGGACGGAGCGGATTCCCCGCCGGTGGACACCGCCATCACCCCGGACGGGCTCGACCGGGCCGCTCTCGAGAACTGTGTCGGCGGTGCCCTGGAACCGGGGGTCGAGGCCGGGAAGGTGCTGGTGGACCCGGCGAACTACGTCGGCGACTTCACCGTCGGGGGACGGCATCCCTCCTTCCGGTTGCGCCCGGACCTGCCGCCCGGCGCCGTGACCGAGGGGATGGCCCTGCCGTGGCAGCAGGACTTCCACGAGTGCCAGGGGTGGTGGCCGGCCGTGCGCCCCGACCGGGTCGTGCCGGACGGGGCTCCCCCGAATGAGTCGGAAGAGTGGCTCCGGGGCGCCGAGGACCCGGAGCAGTTCGCCAGAGGGTGCTGGGCGCACCTCGGGTTCGTGCTGCGGCGGCCGGACGGCGAGCTCGTCGAACGCGACCGCACGTTGTGAGGAGCTTCGACGTCGTGGTGGCGGGTGGCGGCCCGGCCGGGGCCGCCGTCGCCCTGCGGCTGGCGCGGGCGGGCCGCGAGGTCGCGCTGTACGAGCCGTCGGACTACGGCTCGGTGCGCATGGGGGAGACGCTGGCCGCCGCCGTCACCCCGCTGCTGCGGGACCTCGGTGTCCGGACCGCGTTCGCCGGCCTGCGGCCCGTGCCGTCCTACCGGACGACCAGTGCCTGGGGCGGCGGGGAGCCGGTCGTCCGGTCCTCGCTGTTCGACCCCCACGGCCCCGGGTGGCACGTCGACCGGGCCGGCTTCGACCGGATGCTCGCCGGGGCCGCGGCCGACGCGGGGGTCTCGGTGATCCGGCACCGGGTGGCCGGAGCCGACCCGGTTCCGGGCGGGTTCGCGATCCGCGCGGCCGTCCCGGTCCGCTCGCTGTCCATTGTGGATGCCACCGGCCGTGCGGCCCGCCTCGCGCGCGGCCGGGGTGCCCGGCGGGTCCGGTTCGACCGGCTCGTCTGCCTCGCCCGGGTCGCCGGCGAAGCCGGCGTGGCGCCGGAAGACACTTTCGTCGAGTCCGTGCCCTACGGCTGGTGGTACGTCTCGCCGCTGCCCGGCGGTCGTCGGGTCGTCGCCTGCTTCACCGAGCCGGCGATCGCCGCGGCCGCCCGGCTGGCCACGCCGGCGGGCTGGGCGGCCGCGCTGGCCGCGACGACGCACGTGCGCGGTGAGGCCGGGCCGGTGCCGCTGGGCGAGCCCCTGGTCGTGGCCGTGGGCGGGCACCTGCTC
This sequence comes from Amycolatopsis sp. NPDC005003, assembly GCF_053600695.1. Lineage (NCBI taxonomy): Bacteria > Bacillati > Actinomycetota > Actinomycetes > Pseudonocardiales > Pseudonocardiaceae > Amycolatopsis > Amycolatopsis sp. NPDC005003. The sequence goes on from NZ_JBSGAI010000010.1 coordinate 53,023, forward strand.
CGGCCCTGCGCCGGACCCGGCTGGCTCGCCGTGGGCGACGCGGCGCTGGCGATGGACCCGCTGTCCGGCGGCGGGGTCGCGTTCGCCCTGCGGTCCGCCGAGCTCGGCGCGGAAGCGCTGCTCCGCGGCGATACCGAGCGCTATGCGAAGTTCGTGCACGACACCGCCGCCGAGTACGGGCGACGGCACGCCCGGGTCTACGGTGCGGAAACGAGGTTTCCGGGTGCGCCGTTCTGGCGGGCCCGCCGGTTGCCGGCCTGAGCTGCCTGCTTTGTCGTCCGGCGCGGGATCGCCCCGGTCAGGGCCGTTCTCGCAACGTGTCCGCCACCCAGTCGGCGATGAAGGTGCTCACGTGGGGCAGGTGGTCGAGTCCGATGTGCTCGGTCGCGCCCTCCTCCGGGGTGAACACCCGCAGCTGCCGCCGGGGCGAGTTGACGGCCTGCTCGTAGGAGCGGTGGGCGTACTCGAGCGGGATCTGGCGGTCGTTCTCGCCGTGGGCGACGAGGAACGGCACGGTGATCTTCTCGACCACGCCGTCGAGGTGCACGTCGTCGGCGAAGGCGATGAACTCCTCCAGGTCGTCGTGGCCCCACACCCACAGCACGTGTTCCCAGTAGTGCGGGACCGGCCGTTCGCCTTCGCGTTCGAGACGGCGCCGCTGCACCGCGCCCCAGTTGTGGTTGGCGCCCCAGGCGACGCACAGCGCGAACCGCTTCTCGAACGCCGCGGCGCGGGGTGCGTAGTAGCCGCCGAGGGACCAGCCGACGATCCCGATCCGGCTGGTGTCCACTTCGGACCGGGTTTCGAGCCAGTCCACGGCCGCGCCCGCCCAGGCTTCGGCGTCGATGCGGGCGGTGAGCCCCTGCAGGCGCAGGGCTTCCCCGGTGCCCGGCTGGTCGAGCATCAGGCACGAGATCCCGCGGTCGGCCAGCTCACGCCAGTGCGCCGAGCTGTACATGTGTTCCTTGGTCGAATCCAGGCCGTTGACCAGCACGATCACCGGCGCCGGCCCGGCTTCGGTGGCCGGGGCGAGGGAAAGGTAGGCGGGCAGGGTGGTGCCCTCGTACGGGATCGCCACCCGGGAGATCCGCCGGTCGCGCAGGTCGAAGGCCTTCTGCGCGAGGTCGAGGACCCGCCGGTAGGTGGGCAGCCGGTCCGGGTCGGAGTGGGCGAGCATGCGCTCGGCCTGGCAGAGGTAGTTGGTGGCCCGGAAGTACAGCTCGCCCGCCGTACGGGTGTGCCCGGCTTTCTCGGCCTGCTCGGCTTGGTCCACGAGCTGGTCGGTGAGCGCGCTCCAGGCCCGCAGGAAGTCCGGCGTCCCGGCGTCCGAGCCCTGGGCCGCGGCTTCGCGGATGGGCCGGCAGGCGCGGTCCACCTCGTCGATCAGGCCGCCGCTGTTGAGCGCGGCGACCACGCCGAGGTTCCACACGTAGTTTCCGGGGAAGTATTCGAACACGGGGTTCCTCTCAGGTCAAAGCGGCTTCGCTGATCGACTTGACGCCGCCGTGCGCGGTCATGCCGCCGTCGACGGGGATTTCGGCGCCGGAGATGTAGGAGGCCGCGTCGCTGATCAAGAACGCGACGAGGGCGGCGACCTCCTCGGCGGTCCCGGTGCGGCCGAGCGGGGTCTCGGCGACGTTCGCGGCCCGGAACCCGGGCGGCGCCGAAGCGGTCATCGGGGTTTCGATGTACCCCGGGTGCACGGCGTTGACGCGGATGCCCCGGCCGCCCAGTTCGAGGCAGGCGGCCTTGACGAAACCGCGCAGCGCCCACTTGCTCGCGGTGTAGGCCAGCGAGTAGTGCCCGGTCAGCGCCGCGGCCGAGCCGGTCACGACGATCGACCCGCCGGACGGCATCAGCGGCGCCACCGCCCGCACCGCCCGCAGGACGCCGCCGACGTTGACGTCCTGCACGCGCGCCAGGTCGGCCGCGGCCAGGTCGCCGAGCCGCGTCCGCCAGGTGATGCCCGCGGCGGCGACGAGCCCGTCGACCCGGTCGAGGCCCGCGGCGAGCTCGGTCCAGCCGGCGTCGTCGGTGACGTCGAGCCGGTGGTGCTCGACGCCGGGCAGCCCGGGGTCCTCGGCGCGGTCGACCCCGAGCACGCGGGCGCCTTCCGCGGCGAGCAGCCGAGCGACCGCCGCGCCGATGCCCTGTGCCGCACCGGTGACGAGCACGACCTTGCCGCCGGTCACCGCGACCGCCTCCGGGGATGGCGGGAGCGGGCCCGGCGGACCGGCGGCAGGTCGACCCCGGCGACGACGGTGTTGCGGATCGTCCCGATGCCCTCGACGGTCATCTCGACGACGTCGCCGGGTTCGAGGGGCGGCGGTGTCCGCTCGCCTCGCCGTCCCCACAGCTCGGCCAGGCAGCCGCCGTTGCCGCAGGTCCCGGAGCCCAGGACGTCGCCCGCGCGCAGCCGCGTGCCCCGGCCGGCGTAGGCGGCCAGTTCCTCGAACGGCCAGCCCATGTTGGACAGCAGGTCCCGACCCACTTCGACGCCGTTCACCGCCACCCGCATGTCGAGGGCCAGGAAGCCCTCCGCGTCGCGGTACGGCTCCAGTTCGCCGGCCGTGACGAGCCACGGCCCGAGCGTCGTGGCCGAGTCCTTGCCCTTGGCGGGCCCGAGGTTGACCTTCATCTCGCGGCGCTGGAGGTCGCGGGCGGACCAGTCGTTGAGGATCGTGTAGCCGCAGATCCCGTCCGGGCCCAGCACGGCGGCGACCTCCAGTTCGAAGTCGAACAGCCGGGAGCCCGGCGGGACCGGCACGTCGTCGTGCGCGCCGACGAGCGCGCAGGGGTTGGTGAAGTAGAACGTCGGTGCCTCGTACCACTCCGGCGGCACGGACCCCGGGGCGACCATGCCTTCGACGTGTTCCTCGAACGCGACGAAGTCCCGCACGGACGGCGGCTCCAGCGGTGGGAGGAGCCGCCGTCCGGCCAACGGCACCGCGTCACCCGTGGCGCGGGCCTGCGCACCTGCCTCGTGGAGCGCGCCGGAGCGGATCAGGTCCAGCACAGTTGCCCCGGCAGGCAGGCGCAGCAGCATTTCGCCTTCGACGACACCGCAGCGGACGGCGCCGCCGGGTTCCTCGACGGTCGCGAACTTCATCGGGGTCTCCTCACACCGGCGGGGCGACGAACAGGCCCTTGTCGGGGTCGTTGAACGACCGCTGCGCGACGAACTCGTTCATCGCGTTCGCCGTGCCCCACTGGTCGGACACCTCGGGGTCGCTGAAGTCGTAGAGGTGCGGGTGCCAGGTGTCCTCGTCGACCAGCTCCAGCTCGGTGGTGTACTCCACCGTGTTGCCGTGCGGGTCGAGGAAGTAGCTGAAGGTGTTGTTGCCCGCCAGGTGCCGGCCCGGGCCCCAGATCTTCTCGACGCCCGCGCGCAGCAGCCGTCCGGTCCCGCGCATGTACTCGTCCAGGCCCCGCATCTCGAACGACACGTGGTGCAGCGACGGGTGCGGGCAGCGCGCGATGGCCATGCTGTGGTGCCACGAGTTCACCCGCAGGAACCACATCATCTCGCCCATCCGCGGGTGCATCAGGATGTCCGACAGCCGGAACCCCAGGTGCTTTTCGTAGAAGGCCCGGGTCGCCTCGGGGTTCGTCGAGTTGATCACCACGTGGGACAGGCGGACCGGGACCGCCTCGCCGGCTTCGATCCGGCGGTGGGCCCGGACGGCGACGTCGGCGCTGATCTCGATGGTGCGGCCCTCGTTGTCGAAGAACCGGAACCCGTAGCCGCCGCCCGGGGTGTGCAGCGCCCGGGGCTCGTGGACGAGCGTCACGCCCCCGGTGGCCAGCCGGGCGGCGAGGGTGTCCACATCGGACGGCGTGGCGACGCCGAAGGCGATCAGGTCGATCCGCTTGTCGGCGGCCTCGCGCAGCCGTACCACGTACTGCTCGGGCGAGCCTTCCGCGGCGAGGAACGCGACGCCGGTGTCGGTGTGCTCGGTCTTCAGGCCCCAGGCGCCGGTGTAGAAGTCCCGCTGGCGGGCCAGGTCCGGCACGGCGAGGTCGACGTGCCGCAGGTGCGTGATCATCTCGTTCTCCTCCGTAGGTTCAGGCGGGCCGGCCGACGAGCGCGGCGATCCGGGCGATCAGCCCGGGCACGTCGCCCTGTTCGCCGTCCAAAAGCCACTGTCCGAGCTGGACGGACGCCGCGACGACCGTGGCCGCTCGTGCGCAGCGACGTCCGGTGAACTCGGTCCAGACGCGGTCGTCGAGGGTTTCCGACGCCAGCAGCAGCTCGGTCAGCACCGCGGCGTCTTCGAGGGCCTGGGCGCCGCCCTGGGCCAGGGTGGGCGGGCACGAGTGGGCGGCGTCGCCGATCAGCACCACGCGTCCCCGGTGCCACGGCGCGGGCAGGACGTGGGTCTCGAACAGCGTGTAGTTGACCCGCGACGCATCGGTCAGCGTGGCGCGGACGTCGTCCCACGGGCCGTGGTACGCCGATGCGAGCTCACGCATGGTCGCGAGTTGTTCGGCGGGGGACAGGCCGCTGCGGTCCCGCGCGTGCTCGACGACGTAGGCGTAGAGCGTGTCCTCGCTGGTCGGGCAGTAGCCCGCGATGTAGGACGGGCCACCGTAGAACAGGTCGGTCCGGGTCACCGAAGCCGGGCGGGGGCCGAACGCGCGCCAGATGCCCATGCCCGTCGGCCGGATCCCCGGGTCGATGCCCAGCAGCCGGCGGACCGCCGAGCGGATCCCGTCGGCGCCGACGACGAGGTCGTAACGGCCGGTCGAGCCGTCGGAGAAGGTGACGTCGGCCCCGCTCGCGTCCTGGGCCAGCTCGGTGACCGTGAGCCCGAAGCGAACCTTGACCCCGGCCGAACCGGCGCGCTCGTGCAGGAGCCGCGCCAGGTCCGGCCGGGGCATCCCCAGCGTGGCCGGCAGGTCGGGGCCGCCGGTCCGGACGTCGGGGATCTCGGCGAGCAGCGTCCCGGCGGGGTCCGGGGCACGCAGGCCGAGGCTGTCGAAGCTGTATCCGTGCGCCCGCACGGCTTCCCAGAGACCGAGCTTCCGCAGCTCGCGCAGGGCGTTGCCCTGCAGGGTGATTCCGGAGCCGATGGCGGCGATGTCCGGCTTGATCTCGATCAGGTCGACCGCGACGCCGTGATCGGCGAGGTGGATCGCCGTGGCGGTGCCGGCGAGACCGCTGCCGACCACGAGGACGGTGTGCACGGCGGGCATGGGGACTCCTTCGTCCGGTACGGGAACTACTTGACGGCGATCGGGGCGACCGGCGCACCGACCGCGCCGGTCACCGGCAGCGGGTCGGCGGTCAGCCAGAAGTCGTACCGGCCGTCGGCGGCGCAGTCCGCGGCCAGTGCGTCGAGGTCCCACATCTCGCCGAGGAACAACCCGATGTGCGGGATGGCGACCTGGTGCAGCGGCTGGAAGGCGTCATCGAACTCGTTGGGCCGGACCTCGAAGCCCCAGGTGTCGGTGGCGATCGCCGCGATTTCGGTGTCGTGCAGCCACTCCGCGGTGGTGAACGACAGCCCGGGCGCGGGGCCGCCCGCGTAGTCACCCCAGCCTTCGCGCCGCGCCCGGGCGAGCCGTCCGGTCCGCACCAGGAGCAGGTCGCCCCGGCCGACGCGCGCGGTTTCCCCCTGCGCGGCCATGGTTTCTTCGAGGTGTTCCACGGTGATCGCGAACCCGTCCGGCAGCTCGCCGTCCGCACCGAGCGCGCGGCCGACGTCGAGCAGGACCCCGCGCCCGGCGATCCGGCCCGCCGCGGTCTCGATCCCGGTGACGCGGTCGCCTTCACTGGTCACGACGTCCCCGGCCCGGCGGCCGTTCCACGCCACGCCGTGGTCGAAGATGTGCCCGAGCCCGTCCCACTGCGTCGACGCCTGCAGCGGCATGAACACGACGTCGTCGGCGCCGCCGATGCCGTGCGGGAAGCCCTGGGTGCCGCGCTCGGCGTCCAGGCCGGTGTCCAGCATCGTGTGCACCGGGTTGGTCCGGCGCCGCCAGCCTTTCTGCGGGCCGTCGGCGTCGAAGCGCTGCGCCAGGGAGAAGCTGACGCCCCGGCGGACCAGTGCCGCGCCTTCGCGGCGCTTGGTGTCGTCGAGGAAGTTGAGGGTGCCGAGGACGTCGTCGGCACCCCAGCGGCCCCAGTTGGAACAGCGCTTGGCTGCGGCGGCGATCGCGGCTTCGGGATCGGTGCGGTCCATGCCGCTCACTGTGCGGCGGACCACAGCATCAGGGAAGACGAAATAGGTGATGCGAGCTATCCATCCGGTGGATAACCTGAGGTGGTGAACCTGGCGAGTCTGGACCTGAACCTGCTCGTGACGCTCGACGCGCTGCTCGAACACCGCAGCGTGAGCCGCGCGGCGGAGCAGATCGGCCTCAGCCAGCCCGCGGTGTCGGCCCAGCTGGCGCGGTTGCGGCGGCACTTCGGCGACGAGCTGCTGGCCCGCTTCGGCAACCAGTACCGCCTCACGCCGCTGGCCGTCCAGCTGCGTGGCCGGGTGCGCACCGCGGTGAACGGCGTCGAGCGCGTGTTCGCCGCCGAGCCCGACTTCGACCCGGCGACCACGGTCCGGGAGTTCTCCCTCGCCATGACCGACTACGGTGTCGCGGTCCTCGGCGTCCCGCTGGCCGCCGCACTGGCTCACGAGGCGCCCGGCGCCCGCGTGCGGTTCATCGCCAACACCCCGGCGATCGTCGACAACGCCCGCCAGGCCCTCACCGGCATCGACCTGCTGGTGCTGCCGCACGGCTTCCTCGACGGCCTGCCGCACCGGGACCTCCACCGCGACGACTGGGTCTGCCTGGTCGATGCCGGTCACCCGGCGGTGGAGCAGGGGCTGACGGTGGAGCAGCTGCAGACCATGCCGTGGGTGGTCTCCTTCCACGGCCCCACCGCGTCGACCCCGGCCGCGCTGCAGATGCGGATCCTCGGCATCGAACCGCACGTCCAGGTGATCACGGAGAACTTCCTGACCGTCCCGGGCCTGGTGGCCGGCACCGGCCGGGTGGCCCTGCTGCAGCGGCGGCTCGCCGAACGCATCCCGGCCGACACGAACGTGCGGGCGCTGCCCTGCCCGTTCGAAGCGGGGCCGCTGGTCGAGGCGGTCTGGTGGCACCCGATGTACGAACACGATCCCGAACACCAGTACCTCCGCGACCTGCTGGCGCGGATCGCCGCCGGCGTCGCCGAGCATCCATCGCGCTGATACCGCGGTTCAGCAGAAGTGATTTCCGCTGCGCCCACCGCGGAACTCACACTTTCGGCACCTTTCCTGACCCAACGACGGAACTCAGGTGCCGAAATGCCCGAAAGCCCGGCCGTGAACCGGTCACCAGCCATCCCGTCCACCGGCCAAGGGGCGACCGCCGGCCCGGTCCAGCTGCTCCTGCTGCTCGCGGGAAGCTGCCTGTCGGTGCTCGGCGCCGTCCTCATCGCCCCTGTCCTGCCGCAGCTGTCCCGGGCGTTCGCGGACACGCCCGGCGCGGACGTCCTCGTCCCGATCGTGCTGACCGCGCCGGCCCTGCTGATCGGGCTGACCGCGCCGTTCGCCGGCGTCATCGCCGACCGGATCGACCGGAAACGGGTGCTGCTGCTGGCCATGCTGGCCTACGCGGCGTTCGGAACGGCTCCGCTCTATCTGGACTCACTCGGCACGATCCTGGCCAGCCGCGTGCTCGTCGGGCTGTGCGAGGGCGCGATCATGACCTGCTGCACCACCCTCATCGGTGACTACTGGTCCGGCCCGCGCCGGGCGCGTTACCTGGGCCTGCAGACCCTGGTCGCCACCCTGTCGGCCACCGTGTTCCTGGCGCTCGGCGGCGTGCTCGGCGCGTCGGGCTGGCGCACGCCGTTCTGGCTGTACGCCGTCGCCGCCCCGCTGGCGATCCCCATGGCGCTCAAGCTCTGGCAGCCGCACCGACGGTCCGCCGGCCACCTGACGAGCCTGCCCTGGCGCCGGCTGGCCGCGCCCTGCCTCGTCACCCTGTTCGGCGGCGTCGTCTTCTACGCCCTGATCGTCGAACTGTCCTTTGTGCTCACCGGCGTCGGCGTGACCGCCACCGGGACCATCGGCGCTATCTCCGCGGTCATGTCGCTGGCGACGGCCGCGGGAGCGATCGTGTTCAGCCGCCTGTCCGGCAGGACGCCCCGGATCCTGCTGCCGGTCGAATTCGGGCTCGCCGCCGTCGGCCTCCTCCTGGTGTTCGCCACCGCCTCACCGGCCGTCATCACCGTCGGCGCGATCTTCACCGGCTTCGGCACCGGCATGCTGCTGCCGACCCTGCTGACGTGGGCGGTCAACCGGCTCACCTTCGACCAGCGAGGCCGCGGCACCGGCCTGTGGACCGGCACGCTGTTCCTCGGCGAGTTCGTGTGCCCGCTGGCCCTCGCCGCGATCGGTACCGGCACCGGCGGACTGCAGGGCGCGCTCGCCGTCCTCGGCGTCGCGTCCGCCGTCGCCGGCGTCCTGACCGCGTTCCTGCTGCGGCGGAACAACCAGCCGCTCGACGTCACCGAAGGCTGACCGCCACGGCGAACCCGGCAGCGCTCGTGTCATCGTGGTCGCTCGGTATCGGGTGCGACACGGGGGTGATCACGGTGCACGAGCTGCCCGAAAAGGTCCGGCGCTGGGTGAGCGACGTGGTGGGCGGCGGCACCCGGGTGGCCACCGCCACCGGCCTGCGGCAGGGAGCCAACCCTTGGCTCTTGACGTTCGAACCGGGCGGCCGCGTCGAGGCGGCCGTGCTGCGGCTCGGGGACCCCGCTGATCCCGGCGATCGCGAGCGGTTCGCGACCGAGGTCGCGGCCCTGCGCGTCGCGGGGGACCACCGGCTGCCCGCGGCCGGGCTGATCGCCGAAGATCTCGGCGGTTCCGCGGCCGGCGTCCTGGCGGTGCTGACGACCGTCCTGCCGGGGCACAGCCGGATCCCCCCGGTCGCCTCCACCGAACGGCTCCAGGGCCTGGGGGCCGCGGCCGCCGCGCTGCAGGCGGTCCCGTTGGCGCCCGGGGCTGCCCTGCCGTTGCGGACGCGTTCGATCGCGGACGTCGACTTCGCGGCCCAGCGGCGGGAAAAGGGCACCACCGCGCTGCTGACGGCTGCGGAAGAACGTCTCGAACGGTTGCCCGCGCCCGGCGGCCCGACCGTCCTCGTGCACGGTGACCTGTGGTTCGGCAACACCCTCTGGTCCGGTGACCGCTGCACCGGCCTGGTCGACTGGGACTGCGCCGGCGCCGGATCGCCGGGCATCGACCTCGGCGGCGCGCGCTTCGACGCGGCCCTGATGTTCGGGCTGCCCGCGGCGGAGCAGGTCCTGGAGGGCTGGCAGCGCGCGGCCGGGCGGCGAGCCGAGCGGGTCGCCTACTGGGACGTCGTCGCGGCGCTGGGCACCCTGGCCGACATGGCGTTCTGCGTTCCGGCGCTCCACGACCAGGGCCGCGGGGATCTCCACGCCGACCTGCTCGGGCAACGCCGGGATGCGTTCCTCCGCGCCGCATTGAGCCGGCTCGACGCCGGCGATCACTAGGGCCCCTTCCCGGCCGTCCGGTCTCTCCGCCCACGCTTGTTTCGTTCCTGGCGTTCCCGCTCGCGGCGGCCGTAGGTCGCGTTGCGGACGGTTTCTTCGTCTTCCAGGCTCGAGCCGAGCGCGCCGGCGACGATGCCGACCGAACTGCACAGCCAGACCAGGGTCAGGTACGAGCCCGCGCCGACCGGGTGCCCCAGCGCCTGGGCGAAATAGCCGCTGTCGATCAGGACGACCGACGCGAGCAGGGCGAGCACGTACAGGATCGCGTACATGCACGCCACCCCGATCGCCAGTGTGGCGGCCGTGGAAACGTTGTACAGCAGCGCTTTGCGCCGCTCGGCGGCTTCGTCGGGCCGGTCCCAGAGGTGGTTGTACACCGTCAGCCACACCGTCATGACCACGATGGTGACCACGGTGATCGCGGTCAGCCGCAGCGGCGACAGCGCGTCCGCGAGCTTCCAGAACGAACTGGTGATGATGCCGTAGGCGGCGGTGCCGGCCGCGGCCGCGGTGGCGCCGGCGAGGTGCGGGACGAGCCGCCACGGCCGGTTGTCCCGCACCATCCCGGCCAGCAGCCGCAGCCGGCCACGCAGGCCGACCAGCGCGAGGTGCGTCGCCGACGATTGGCGTTCGCCGGGCAGCCGCCGCGTCGGGGCCAGCACCTCACGCAGCCTCGCCAGCGTTCCCGGCCGGTCGTGACCGGCGTCGATCCCGAGCCGTCGTGCCGCCAGGTGCCGCACCACGCGCACCAGCAACGCCCGCGCCCGGCGCCGCACGAGGACGGCACCGAGCGCGGGCAGCGAGATCATCGCGACGCCGTGCTCGGCGTCGACCCCGGCGACGACGGGGTCCGTGCCCGCGCGCCGCGGCAGGTCGGTGACGAGGACCAGCAGGTCCCAGCCCCGGTCGTGGCGGTGCTGCCGCGACAGCGTGCGCATCGGGATTTCGCCGTCTTCGTCCAGCGGAAGCCGGTCGACTTCGTGCTCCACCCGCCACCGCGTCCGCCCGTCGACCCCGGTGGCGAGGAGCCGGGGCAGCTCGTCGGCGATCGTCGTGATCACCTGCTCCGGCAGCCCTTCGTCGGCCAGGACCCCGACGGCCACCTGGCGTGGTGCGGTCATGCGGTTCACCTCACCGATCAGGGCTTGAGGACGACCTTCTCGCAGTTGTCCTGCTTGTTCTTGAACAGCTCGAAGCCGCGTTCGGCCTCCTCCAGCGGCAGCGTGTGGGTGATGATCCGGGTCGGGTCGAGCTCGCCGCGTTCGATGCGCCGCAGCAGCAGTTGCATGTAGCGCTGCACGTGGCACTGCCCGGTCCGCAGGGTCAGTGACCGGTTCATCCACGCACCGGCCGGGAACTTGTCCACGAGGCCGCCGTACACGCCGATCACCGAAACCACGCCGCCGCTGCGGCACGACAGGATCGCCTGGCGCAACGCGTGCGGGCGGTCGGTCTCCGAGCGCACGGCCTGCTTGACCCGGTCGTAGGCGGCGATGTGCGAGCTGCCGTGGGTGGCTTCCAGCCCGACGGCGTCGATGCACTTGTCGGGGCCGCGGCCGCCGGTCAGCTCCAGCAGCCGGGACCGGACGTCGACCTCCTCGAAGTTCACCGGGAGGTGGCCCGCTTCTTCGGCCAGCCGCAGCCGGTACGGCTCCTTGTCGACGGCGATGACCTTCGCCGCGCCCAGCAGCCGGGCGCTGTCCATGGCGAACTGGCCGACCGGGCCGGCGCCCCAGACCGCGACCACGTCGCTGGAGGTGATGTCGCACATTTCGGCGCCCATGTAGCCGGTGGGCAGGATGTCGGAGAGGAAGAGCACCTGCTCGTCGGTCAGGTCCGACTCGATCTTGATCGGGCCGACGTCGGCGAACGGCACGCGCGCGTACTGGGCCTGGCCGCCCGCGAAGCCGCCGGTCAGGTGCGAGTAGCCGAAGATCCCGGCGACCGAGTGCCCGAACATCTTCTCCGCGATCCCCGCGTTGGGGTTGGAGTTCTCGCAGCAGGAGTACAGTTCCGCGGCGCAGGCGGCGCACGCGCCGCAGGCGATCGGGAACGGGACGACGACCCGGTCCCCGACGCGCAGCCGGCCCGCGTCAACGCCCGGACCGACCTCGACCACTTCGCCCATGAACTCATGGCCCAGGACGTCGCCGTCCTGCATGGTGGGGACGTACCCGTCGACCAGGTGCAGGTCCGAGCCGCAGATCGCGGTGGAGGTGATCCGGATGATCGCGTCGCGGTGGTTGAGGATCTTCGGGTCCGGAACCTCGCGGACCTCGACCTTGTTGCGGCCCGACCAGGTGTTGGCCCTCATGCGTCCGCTCCCTTTTCCAGTTCGGCGTCCGACAGCGGTTGTGCCGGGCGCTGCGGGAATTCCTCGCGGGCCGTTTGCCCCACGGGGCGCCGTCGGACCGGACGACTTCGCCGGTTTCCAGGACCTGCTTGAGGCGGCGCAGGTCGTCGTCGAGCTGCTGGTGCGGTTCTTCGCCGTAGTACTCGGCGACGGCCTTGCCGACCGCGCCGCCGGGGATCTCGTAGGCCAGGACGACGTGCACCTCGGTGCTCTCCCCGTCGGGGGCGGGGGTGAACCAGACGGTGCCGGCGTTCGGTACGGCGGCTTTCCCGGTCGAGCGCCACGCGATCCGCTCGCCCGGCGTCTCCTCGGTGATTTCCGCGTCCCACTCGACGTCCTGGCCGAACGGGGCAGCGGCGGTCCAGTGGCTGGTCCGGTCGCCGGTGGTGCGGACCTGCTCGACGTGCGCCATGAACGCCGGAAGGTGCTCGAGGTCGCGCCAGAACGCGAAGACGTCCGGCGCGGGTTTGCGGATGGTGGTCGCTGCGGTCAGTTCCACGGAATCTCCTTTGCGGGTGCCCCGCGCCGACCGCGCGGAACCGGTGTGGTCCGCGCGAGTGGCCGCACGGCGGTCAGCAGGTCCGGCGCGGTGCTTCCGGCGACGGCGCCGGTGACCCCCGGCGAGCCGTCGCCGCCGGGGCCCGCCGCGGTGGGCGAGGGCCGGGCCGAGCGCGGTCAGCGCGTCATGGTCAGCCTCCGTATCCGGTTGCGCCCTGCCGGAGGACCAGGTGTGGCACCCCCGGGACCTGTTCGATCTCCGGGCGGCTACCCCTCGGCGATCCGGCTAACCCATCGATCGGGGCCGGGTTTCGATCGGTTGCGGGAGGCGGCGCTACCTCCTTGGGTCCGGTGCCGGGAACCTGAGTAGTAGGAGTCTTGTCCCGCGCCGGCGCGGCCGGTTGCATGGCTCTGGACCGAGACTTCCTCTGCAGCAAGGAAAACCAGCGATGAGCCTGCGTCGCCGCGGCCGCGAAGATGGCCGCTTTCGGCGGTCAGGTACAGACCCCGGACCAGACCGACGTGTGGGCACAGGCGCGCGCGGTGTTCGAGCGGTTCGCCGCCGCCGCGCGCTCACGGTGTGAGCGCTCTCGTTCCGCTGTGTGGACGTGCTGGCCGTCCGGCAACGGGATCCCGAGAATGCCCGCATGACGGCGTTGAACGACGAAACCGCCTACGACCGGGTGCGTGCCGGGCAGTGGCGAGCCGGCCGGGCGCGCATGCCGGGGCTGAACCGGCGTGATCTGCTGCGGCTGACGGCGGCCGGCGGACTCGCACTGGCGGCGACCGGGGCGGCGGCTCCCGCGGCGTCGGCCGCGGGGCCGATCGTGAAGCCGCTGCCGCCGGAGCTGTTCGACGTCTACGGCACCAACGCCGAGACGCGGTGGGAAGCCATGCGCGGCCAGGGTTACCTGACACCGGTCGACCGGTTCTTCGTCCGCGACCACACGTCGACCCCGGTGCTGGACGCGGCCACCTGGCGGCTCGAGCTGTTCGGCTCCGGGCTGCGCGGCGGGCCGGTCCGGTTCACCTACCGCGATCTGCGCGCGCTGCCGTCCGAGACGCTCACCGCGTTCATCGAATGCGCGGGCAACGGCCGGAGTTTCTTCACCAGCCAGCAGGGCCAGACCGTCGGGGGGACGGCGTGGAAGCTCGGCGCGGTCGGGGTCGCCCGCTGGCGCGGTGTCCGGCTCGCGACGGTGCTCGCCCGGGCCGGGCTGTCGCACGACGCCGTGGACGTGCTCCCGGAGGGGCTCGATCCGGACTACGTGACGGGCGGGGTGAACCTGGGCAAGGTGCGGCGGCCGCTGCCGGTGGGCAAGGCGCTGCAGGACGTGCTGCTGGCGTACGAGATGAACGGGCAGCCGCTGCCGCCCGACCACGGTTTCCCGGTGCGGCTGGTGGTGCCGTCGTGGGCCGGGATTGCGTCGATCAAGTGGCTGGGCCGGATCGAGGTGTCGGCGACGCCGCTGGTGTCGCCGTGGAACACGCAGTACTACCGGCTGCTGGGCCCGGACTATCCGGCCGAGGGCACGGTGGTCACCGAACAGGTGGTGAAGAGCGCGTTCGAGCTCCCGTGGGGCGCGACCTTGGCGGCGGGGGAGCGGCAGGTGCTGCGCGGCCGGTCCTGGTCCGGCCACGGCCGGATCCGGCGGGTCGAGGTGAGCACGGACGGCGCGACCTGGGAGCGCGCGAAGCCGATCGGGCCGGCGCCGGATCGCGGGTGGCTGCGCTGGGAGTTCCCGTGGCGCCCGCGCGCGGCGGGGGCGTACACGCTGCGGGCGCGCGCCACCGACATCACCGGCGCCCGCCAGCCGGACGTCGCGCCCTACAACACGCAGGGGTACCTCTTCGGCGCGGTGGTCCGCCACCCGGTCACGGTCGCGGCCGGCTGATGAGGCGCCTGGTGCGCGCGCTCGCCAGGGCGTTGACCGGCGTGGGCTGGGTGCTGGTGTCGCCGGTCCCGCCGTTCGAGCCCGCGGTGGTGGTGCCGGTGCCGCGGCCCGCGGCGGACGTCCCGCGGGTGCCGCTTTCGCGGCGGGAACGGGAAACCTTCCGGCGGATCGTCTCCGGCTGACCGGTCAGCGCCGGGGGAGCGGGGAGTTCCGGGTGCCCTTCTCCGGTCAGGACCCGGCCGGCGGATCTCCCGCGGTCACCTGGACGATCACCGCGCTGGCGTTGTCGTCCCCGCCTGCGGTTTCGGTGTCCGCGAGCAGCCGGCTCACCTGCCGGTCCGGCGTGGCCGCCCACTGCAGGACTTCCCGGATCCGGGGGTAGGGTACCTGGTCGCTGACGCCGTCGCTGCACAGCAGGAGGACGTCACCGGGGCGCGGGGCGAGGTTGAGCACGTCCGGTTCGGGGTGCGCGTCGTGCCCGACGTACCGGGTCAGCTGGTAGCGGGCGGAGCGGGCTTCGGGCGAATCGAACGCGTACCAGCCGTTGACGGCACCGAGCCACGCCATGGTGTGATCGACGGTCAGTTGCTCCAGCAGGCCGGCTCGGAGGCGGTAGGCGCGGGAGTCGCCGATCTGCACCAGCCACAGTCCGGCCGGCGACGCTGCCAGAGCGGTCAGGGTGCAGCCGGTCAACTGGCCGATCCGCCGTCCGGCCGCCCCGACCCGCACCTGGGCTTCGGCGACCGCGGCCCGGAGCCTCCCCGCGTCGAGGGCCTCGCCGGCCGCGCGGATCCGGTCGGTGACGACATCGACGGCGGTACGGCCGGCCGCGCGGCTGCCGTCCCCGTCACCCATCCCGTCCGCCACGACCGCGAGCAACGGGTCCCGCGTCAGGTGGACGACGTCGAAGTTGTCCGAGTAGCGCCCGCCGACGACGCTTCCGGCAGCGGCACTGAACGCGAAGTCGGTCACCCCGAGAAGGATGCCAGCCGGTCGCCGGCCACCTCGGGGCGGGCGCCGCGGATCGGCACCAGGATCCCGGCGCGCAGCTCGAGCTGGTGCCCGAAACCCGTGACAAAAAATCGACCAGCGACTTGCGAACAATTCCCATTATCTGCTCGTAATGGCGGCGAATTGTTTTCGAACGAGTGAGCGTGAGATCATTCCCGGCCCGCCGTCGGCGCGGCCGGGGACACTACTGTCCGGCGCATGGCCGGAGGAGACACATCTGGCCCGAGTTCCCTGCGTGACAGCGGTTTCGGCAGGCGGTCACCGTGGTTCGAGGGGGCTTGCCGACGACGGTTGTGTCCACCGCGGACCGGCGCGGGGATAAATGGTCCGAACGGGTGTAAAAGATTCGTCGCGTGATGGCTGGACCGCGCTTTTGCCGGTACGCTCCCAGTCGTCCGCAAGCGGTCCCGTGGGAAACGTGGAAACGCGATCGAATGGACAACCGGCGAAGAAATCCTCAGGAGGCTCGGTGTGCACGAACACCCCGGCGGCTGCCGCGGCGCGGGAAAGCGCGGTGGAGCCAGGTTTCCGGCACCAGGGCTGCCTCTACGGCAGCGACGCCGAGTTCCTCGCGATGGCCGTTCCGTTCGCGGAGAACGGGCTGCGCCGGGGTGAGCCGGTGCTGGTCACCACGACGGCGGGCAACCTCCGGCTGCTGCACACGGTGATGGGCGCGGATGCCGACCGGATCGCCTTCGCGGAGTCGGACTACTTCGGCCGGCGGCCGTCGCAGCTGGCTGATGCGCTGCACCGCTACTGGCGCCGGCACCGGTCGACCGCGCCGACCGGCACGGTCCGCATCCTCGCCGAACCCACCCGGGCCGTCGGCTCCGGCGACGAAGCCGCCTGGCTGCTGGCCGAGGCGGAGTTCAACGTGGCGCTGACCGGCACCCGGATCTGGATGATCTGCCCCTACGACACGAGGACCACCGGTCCCGCTGTGGTCGAGGTGGCCCGCCGCACGCATCCCGAGTACGTCGTGGACGGCGAGATCCGGTCGTCCGCGCAGTTCAGGGCGCCCGAGGAGGCGGGCGGACCCGCGGCGGCCACGCTGCCGCACACCGCCGAGGACTGCTTCCGCTTCGAGGGCGACCTGGTCGCCGTGCGGCGCCACGTGCTGGAGCGGGCGAGTGTTCTGCTGCGGTCCGAGGACACCGCGACGCTGTTCGGCATCGCTGTCGGCGAGGCCGTGGCCTACCTGCTCGAGCACGGCATCGACCGGGCGGCCGTGTGGGTGCGGCCGGCGGCGGGCCGGGTGGTGTGCACGCTGCACAGCGAACGGCCCGTCGACGGCCCGGCGTTCTACGGGCCACGGGCGGCCACCCGCCCCGGCACCTCGTTGTGGATGACCGATCAGATCTGTGAGTGGCTCGACGTCAGCTCCGACACGGCCGGCTGCACCATCGAGCTGGCCATGCGAGAGCGGGCCACCGGCGCGAAGCCCCCTGCCCGCGGCTAGGACGCCGGCCTCGGGACACATCTGTCCGTCAGTGCAGCCGCACGTCGCCGAAGCGGTCTTCGATGCGGCGCAGATCGCGCAGCCGGGGCTCGGTCTGCCCGCCGAGCCAGCGGTTCACCGTTTTCGGGGACACCCCCAGCTCTTCGGCCGCGGTCTCCTTCGTGATCCCGCGGCTGCGCAACGCCTCGGCCAGCCACTCGGCGAAGCTGGCGGCGGACGCGTCCGGCCCGGCGGCCTGTGGGGGCACCTCGGGCGGCTCTTCGTCGCGAGACGGGAGCACGTCGAACTCGACGCGCTGCGGGTACTTCCGGCAGGAGACCTCGAGCACGCCGGACGGGCCGGCCGCGGCCAGCAGGGCCCGGAGGATCGTGTTGCCCACCTCGCGTTCTTCGGCCTCGGCCAGCGGCGCGCCCGCGAGGCACTCCTGGACGAATTCCCGGATTCCCGGAACGGCGGACGGGCGGGCGGGAAAGATCTTCGTGACGATTTCGACCGGGACGACCTCGATCGATTTGCCGGGCGACCGGCCCGCCGATTCCACCACGATCAATGCCCCTTCCGCCGGACGTCCAGTGTAGTCGTCCGCGCGATTTCCGGCTGCCCCCGCCGAACCGGCCGGTACTGTCCGCCGCCGGGACCCGCTGTGTCCGGGACGCGGGCTCGCCAGCCTTGCCGCTGCTGCCGGACGGGTCTACGGTAGGCGTCCTTCGGGCCGGTCAGTCGGGGAACCTCGCGCGCGGCCCGCGGCCGCAGGGAAGGTGTCATCGATGCTCAGGTCCCCGCAGACCGGCAACGGCCCGGCGGACGACTCCGAGAACAATCCACCGGTTGTCCATATTCTCTGGATGAATGGTGGCCTGAGCTGTGACGGCGAATCGGTCGCGCTGACCGCGGCCACTCAGCCCAGTATCGAAGAGATCGTTCTCGGCGGTCTTCCCGGGCTGCCCGAGGTCGCGATGCACTGGCCGTTCCTCGATTTCCACAGCGGGCCCGACGGCGGTTCCGACAGCTTCATCGAATGGTGGCACCGCGCGGACCGCGGCGAGCTCGAGCCGTTCATCCTGATCGTCGAGGGTTCGATCGCCGACGAGACGAACAAGGCCGAGGGCTACTGGTGCGGCTTCGGCACGGACCCCGCGACCGGCCAGCCCGTGACGGCGAGCGAGTGGCTCGACCGGCTGGCCCCCAAGGCGATGGCGATCCTGGCCGTCGGCACCTGCGCGAGCTACGGCGGCGTGCACGCCATGGCCGGCAACCCCACCGGCGCCATGGGCGTGCCCGAGTACCTCGGCCGGGACTGGCGGTCGTGGGCCGGGCTGCCCGTTGTGTGCGTGCCGGGCTGCCCGGTCCAGCCGGACAACCTCTCGGAGACCATCCTGCACCTGCTGTTCCAGGTGGCCGGGCGGGCACCGGAGATCGACGTCGACGAGGCACTGCGCCCGAAGTGGCTGTTCTCCAACACCGTCCACGAGGGGTGCGACCGGGCCGGGTACTACGAGCAGGACGAGTTCGCCGATCAGCACGGTTCGCCCAAGTGCCTGGTCAAGCTGGGGTGCTGGGGCCAGGTGGTCAAGTGCAACGTGCCCAAGCGTGGCTGGATCAACGGCGTCGGCGGCTGCCCGAACGTCGGGGGCATCTGCATCGGCTGCACGATGCCGGGCTTCCCGGACAAGTTCATGCCGTTCATGGAGGACCCGGTGGGTGCCGGCGGCCCGACGGCGAGCAGCAGCGTGTCCGGGTCCGCGATCCGCATCCTGCGGGAGATCCGGACGGCGGCGGACCGGTGAGCGTGCCCGGCGCACGCCTCGAGACACTTCTGGGCGCCCTGCTCGCCGGTCCGGGACGGCGGCCCGCCGAAGAGATCGTCCGGCAGTTGACGGACCTGTACGGCGAAGGCCTGACCCGGATCGTCGGCACGGTGCGCGAGCACGCCCCGGCGCTGGTGGGGGCGATCGCCGCCGACGACGTCGTCGCGAGCCTGCTGGCGCTCCACGACCTGCACCCCCTCGACGCGCCGGCGCGGGTCCGGCGGGCCCTGGACCGGATCGGCCCGCAGGTGGGCGCGGTCGCGTACCTGGGCATCGACGACGGCGTGGTCCGGCTGAGCCTCGGCGCGACCCGTGGCTGTTCGTCCGCGGCCCGTGCGACGGTCGAAGCCGCCGTCCGGGACGCCGCTCCGGAGCTCGCCGGCGTCGAGATCGCCACCGCCCCGGCGCTGTACCGGATCGGCATGGGACCACCCGGCGCCGCACCGGAAGGAAGAGCGTCATGAGCGTGGCTCATCCCGCGTTCGCCCGGGGTCGTCGATCCGCGCCGCAGGAGCGGTGCGAGCTCTGCCGGACACCGGTGGCCGCGCGGCACTGCCACGTGGTCGACACCGGCCGCGGTGTCCTGCTGTGCTCGTGCCGCGCGTGCTTCCTGCTGTGCACCGGTACGCGGTACCGCGCGGTCCCGGAGCGCTACCTGTGGGACCCCCTGCGCCCGATCGCCCGCCTCGACTGGCGCCGGCTCGGGATCCCGGCGCGCTTCGCGTTCTTCGTGCCGTGCGGCACCGGCGTCACCGCGTTCCAGCCCGGACCGGCCGGCGCGACCGAGACGGCCCTTCCGCCCGGCTTGTGGGCGGAGCTCTCGGCGGGGCACCCGCTGCTGGCCACCGCCGAGCCGGACGTCGAGGCGATCGTGTTCCGGGGGCGTGAGTGCGGCACGGACTGCTTTCTCGTGCCCGTCGATGTGTGTTACCGGCTGGCCGGCGTGGTCCGCCGGTACTGGACCGGGTGTGACGGCGGTGCCGAGCTGGCGGAGCGTGTCGGTGAGCTGTTCGCGGAGATCGAACAGCGGGCTCGGCCGTTGCGGTAGCGGGCAGGCGTGCCGTTGGTGGTGGGGTGCGTCGGCGCGTGTGCCGGAGATGCCCTTTGCTGTGTTTCCGCAACCCCGAAGCCGTCATTGTGACTACGGCCGGCAGCACCGGGTCAAGGCGGGAAAGCGTGCCTTGACCCGGCGCCGCCGGCCGTGTTCTGGCTTCGGATCGGGGTTGCGGGGGGTGTGGGTTCCGTCTGGTCGGTTCGGTTTGCGGGGCCGCCGGGCTTTCCTTTGTCCTGCGGTTTGGTCGGGGTGCCCGCGGCCGCGCCGCTGCGCGTCGGCCTGGCCGAGGGGGCGGCTCGGGCGCAGACTGGGCTGGTGCGAGTGGCGGTTCGGGTTACCGGGGTGGTTCAAGGCGTGGGGTTTCGGCCCTTCGTCCACCAGCTGGCCGTCGGGCTCGGGCTCAGCGGGTTCGTCGGGAACGATGTGCACGGCGTCTTCGTCGAGGTCGAAGGGCCGCCGGCGGTGGTCGGCCGCTTCGTCGGCGCGCTCGAGGCCGGAGCGCCGCCGCTCGCCGTCGTCGATGAGGTGCGGGCGTGGGAGATTCCCGCCGTCGGTGGGGGTGGGTTCCGGATCGTCGGGAGTCCTCGGGGTGGCGTTGCCGACACGTTGATCTCCGCCGATTCCGCCACCTGCGACGACTGCCTTCGCGAACTCGCCGATCCCGCGGACCGGCGGTTCCGGTACCCCTTCGTGAACTGCACGAACTGCGGTCCGCGGTTCACCATCGTCCGGGGCGTGCCCTACGACCGGCCGCGCACCACCATGGCCGCCTTCGCGATGTGCGCCGAGTGCAAGCAGGAGTACGAAGACCCGGGCGACCGGCGGTTCCACGCCCAGCCCGTCTGCTGCCCGGCCTGCGGGCCCGCGCTGCGGTTCGGGCCCGGTGGCGGGGAGCCGATCCCGGCGGCCGTCGAAGCCCTGCGCGCGGGCGCCATCGTGGCCGTGAAAGGGCTGGGCGGCTACCACCTCGCCGTCGGGGCGAGGCACGAGGCCGCCGCGCGGCGGCTCCGGCAGCGCAAGCACCGCGAGGACAAGCCGTTCGCCGTCATGGTCGCCGACCTGGCGCAGGCGCGGGAACTGGCCGAAGTGGACACGGCGGCCGAAGGAGCCCTCACGAGCCGGCGACGGCCCATCGTGCTGCTGCCGAGGACGGGCGAGCTCGCGGCCGCCGTCGCGCCCGGGAACCGGCGGATCGGGCTCATGCTGCCCTACACCCCGGTGCACCACCTGCTGCTGGAGCACACCGGGCCGATCGTGCTGACCAGCGCGAACGTCTCCGACGAGCCCATCGTGTACCGCGACGAAGACCTGGGCCGCCTCGAGGGCATCGCCGACGCCTTCCTCGGCCACGACCGGCCGATCCACGTCCGGACCGACGACTCGGTCGTGCGCATCGTGCGGAACCGGGAGCAGCTGCAGCGGCGTTCGCGGGGGTACGCGCCCGAGCCCGTCACCCTGAAGCGAGCCACCCCGAGGCACCTTCTGGGCTGCGGCGCCGAACTCAAGAACACCTTCTGCCTCGCCAAGGGCCGCCACGCGTTCGTCTCGCACCACATCGGCGACCTCGAGAACTACGAGACGCTGACGGCCTTCACCGAGGGCATCGAGCACTTCAAGCACCTCTTCGACGTCGATCCGGTGCTCGTCGCGCACGACCTGCACCCCGAGTACCTGTCCACGAAGTACGCCCTGGAGCAGGACGTCGAGCTGCTGGGCGTCCAGCACCACCACGCCCACATCGCCGCGTGCCTGGCCGACAACGGCGAGGACGGCCCGGTCCTCGGCGTCGCCTTCGACGGCACCGGCTTCGGCCCCGACGGCACCGTCTGGGGCGGTGAGTTCCTCCTCGCCGACCTGACGAGCTATGCACGTCTCACCCACCTCCGCCCGGTCGCCATGCCCGGCGGGGTGATGGCCATCCGGCAGCCGTGGCGGATGGCCGCGTCCTATGTGGACGAACTCGGGCGGCCGGCGCGGGAAGACATCGTGCGGCTCAAGCGCAGCGGCCTCAACTCGCCACTGACCTCCAGCGCCGGACGGCTCTTCGACGCCGCGGCCGCGCTGCTCGGGGTCCGCGAGAGCATCACTTACGAGGGCCAGGCCGCCATCGAGCTGGAACAGCTGGCCGATCCGGCCGAGCGGTCCGCCTACCGGGCTCGCATCGACGACGTCGTGCACGGCGAGGACCTCATCGCCGCGCTGCTGGACGACGGCGGCCCGCGGGCGACGAGAGCGGCGCGGTTCCACAACGGCGTCGCCGACGCGATCGCGCGGACCTGCGACCGCTTCCGCGACCACAGCACCACGGTCGCGCTCTCCGGCGGGGTCTTCCAGAACGTCCTGCTGCTCGACCGGACGGTGGAAAACCTCGAACGCGCCGGATTCCGCGTGCTCACCCACCGGGACGTGCCCACCAACGACGGCGGGATCAGCTTCGGTCAGGTCGCCGTAGCCAGTCGTACCACTCGGTGAGACCGTCGCCGCGCGTCGCGCTGACCTGGAGCAGCGCCGCCGACGGGTTCACCCGGCGGACGTCCCGCTCGAACTCGCCGACGTCGAACTCGACGTAGGGCAGCAGGTCGACCTTGTTCAGCAGCACCAGGTCCGTCGCGGCGAACATGTGCGGGTACTTCAGCGGCTTCCCGGGCCCTTCGGTCACCGAGAGGACCACGACCCGCGCCGCCTCGCCGAGGTCGAACAACGCCGGGCAGACCAGGTTGCCGACGTTCTCGACGAACAGCGTCGAGCCGGGCGCGGGCGAGAGCGAGTGCAGCGCCCGGTGCAGCATCGACGCGTCGAGGTGGCAGCCGGCGCCGGTGTTGATCTGCACCACCGGTGCGCCGGTGGCCTTGATCCGCTCGGCGTCCAGCAGCGTCTCCTGGTCGCCCTCGATCACCGCGCACGGCGTCCCCACCGAACGGATGGTCCGCTCCAGCAGCGTCGTCTTGCCGGCGCCGGGCGAGCTCATCAGGTTGATCGCGAAGACACCGGACTCACGCAGGTGCGCGCGGTTGTGCGCCGCGAGCTCGTCGTTCTTCGCCAGGATGTCCTGCTCCAGGACCACCGTGTGGGCGTGGTCGGTGATCCGGACGTCCGAATCCGAGCAACCGCAGGTGTCACACATGGCCGACCTCCACCGAGGTGATGCGTAGTTCCCGCCCCGCGAGCACCGACACGTCGGCGCTGCCGCAGGGACACAGCAGGATGAAGTCGTCGAGGGCGAACTCGTCGCCGCAGTCGCGGCAGCGGGCCCGGCCCGGCGGCTCGGCGATGTCCAGCCGGGCGCCTTCGAGGGACGTGCCCGCGCACAGCACGTCGAAGCAGAAGCGGACGCTGTCCGGCACCACTCCGGACAGCCGCCCGATCTCCAGCCGCACGCCCGTCACCGGAGCGTCGCCCAGCTTGGCGACGATCGCGTCGACGACCGACTGCGTGATCGCCATTTCGTGCATTCAGCAGATCCTCGGCAGCGGGTCCCCGACCAGCAGGTCCACGATCCGGGTGCCGCCGAACGCGGTGTTCAGCAGCACGATCCCCGGCGGGTCGCCGGCGATCCGCCCGATCACCGCGGCGTCCGCGCCGAGCGGGTGCGCGCGCAACGCGGCCAGCGCTTCGGCAGCCTGAGCGCCGTCGACGACGACCACGATCCGGCCTTCGCAGGCGACGTACAGCGGGTCGATGCCCAGCAGCTCCGACGCGCCGCGGACCTCTTCCCGGACCGGGACGGCGTTCTCGTCGACGACCACGGCGACCTCCGCGGCCTTCGCGATTTCGTTGAGGATCGTCGCGACGCCGCCGCGGGTCGCGTCGCGCATCGCGCGCACCCCGGGCACCGCGGCCAGCAGCCCGGCCACCAGGTCGTGCACCGGCGCGGTGTCGGACGCGAGGTCTGCGTCGATGTCCAGCTCGCCGCGGGCCAGCATGATCGTGACGCCGTGGTCGCCGATCGGCCCGGAGACGAGGACGGCGTCTCCGGGCCGCACGGTGGCGACGCCGAGCCCGGTGCGGGTGAGCACCCCGACCCCGGCGGTGTTGACGTAGACGCCGTCGGCCTTGCCGCGCTGCACGACCTTGGTGTCCCCGGTGACGATCCGGACGTCCGCCGCGAGAGCCGCGTCCTTCATCGACTCGACGATCTTCAGCAGGTCGTCGACCGGGAACCCTTCTTCGAGGATGAACCCCGCGGTCAGGTACAGCGGCCGCGCGCCGGAGACGGCGAGGTCGTTCACCGTGCCGTTGACCGCCAGGTCGCCGATGTTCCCGCCGGGGAAGAACAGCGGCGAGACGACGTAGGAGTCCGTCGTCAGGGCCAGCCGGGCGTCGCCGATGGTCAGCGACGCGGCGTCTTCGAGGGGTTCGAGCAGCGGGTTGCGGAACGCGTCGAGGAACACGGCCTCGATCAGCGTGTGCGTCGCCTTGCCGCCGGCGCCGTGGGACAGCGTGATGCGCTCTTCACGCACCTTCGCGCGCCGGCGCCGGGCCCGCTCGATGCGGTCGAGCACCTGCTGCTCGCGATCGGTGGTGGTCACGTGCGGCTCGCCTCCCGGACGCGCTGCCGGCTGAACCGGCCGAAGTTGTAGTACGCCGCGCAGGCGCCTTCGGGCGACACCATGCACGTCCCGATCGGCGTCTCCGGCGTGCACGCGGTGCCGAACACCTTGCACTCCCACGGTTTCAGCACGCCCTTGAGCACCTCGCCGCACTGGCACGCCTTCGGGTCCGCGACGCGCAGGCCGGGGAGTTCGAAGATCCGCTCGGCGTCGAAGGCGGCGTACTTTTCGCGGATCGCCATCGCCGAGTGCGTGATGAACCCGAGGCCGCGCCACTCGAAGTACGGCCGCAGCTCCATCACCTCGTTGATCACCTTCACCGCCACGAGGTTGCCGTTCCACGGCACGACCCGTGAGTACTGGTTTTCGACATCGCACCGCTTCTCGGCCAGCTGGAGCATCAACAGGTAGATCGACTGCAGGATGTCCAGTGGTTCGAACCCGGCGACGACGACCGGCTTGCCGTAGTCGCGGGCGATGAACTCGTACGGCCGGCAGCCGATCACCGTGGAGACGTGGCCCGGCCCGATGAAGCCGTCGAGCCGCAGGTCGGGCGAGTCGAGGATGGCCTTGATCGCCGGGATGATCGTGACGTGGTTGCCGAACACCGAGAAGTTCTCGATGCCTTCGGCGGCCGCGCGCAGCAGCGTCATGGCGGTGGACGGCGTGGTCGTCTCGAACCCGATGGCCATGAACACCACGCGCAGGTCCGGGTGCTGCCGGGCGATCTTCAACGAGTCCAGCGGCGAATACACCATCCGGATGTTGGTGCCTTCGGCGTTGGAGTCGAAGAAGTTCCCGCCGGAGCCGGGCACGCGCATCATGTCGCCGAAGGACGTCATGAGCACGCCGGGCTGCCGGGCGATGTGGATGGCGTCGTCGATGCGGCCCATCGGGATCACGCACACCGGGCAGCCCGGCCCGTGCACCAGCGTGATGTTCTCGGGCAGGTAGTCCTCGAGGCCGTGCTTGTAGATGGTGTGCGTGTGGCCGCCGCAGACCTCCATGAACTTGTAGTGGCGGCCGGGCTCGCACAACGCCGTGATCTTCGCGGACAGCGCCCGCGCCTTCTCGGCGTCGCGGAACTCGTCGACGAAACGCATGACGACTCCTATTCGATCCTGGATTCCAGGAGGGCGGCCATCTCGTCCTCGTAGGCCTTGCCGATGCTTTCGAGGAAGTCCAGCGCGGCCGCGGCCTCCTGCTCGTCTATTTTGGACAGTGCGAAGCCGACGTGGATGAGGACCCACTCGCCCGGCACCGGCGGGTCGTCCTCGAGCAGGCCGATGTTGATGAGCCGCTTGACGCCGCTGACCGAGACCTTCGCGAGGTCCGGGCGCTCCTCGCTGATTTCGATGATCTCGCCCGGGATCCCGAGGCACATGGCGTCAGACCTCCGTGGTTTGCAGCCGCGGGCAGGCGCCCCAGGCCAGCTCGGTCACCGTGCGGACCGCGGCCGGGACGGCCGCCGTCACTTCGGGGGACAGCCCGATGCCTTCGTCGACGCAGGCGGGTTCGCAGCCGACGAGGAGCACGCGGCCGGCGTCCCCGCCGAGCAGCCGCAGCAGCCGGAACACCGCGTCCGGCTGCATGCCGTGGGCGTCGATCGACGCCGTCGCCAGGTCTTCGGTGTCGGCCTCGATGAGCGACAGCGTGCCGGGCGGGCGGCCGTGCGGGGTGGCGTCGAGCAGGATCGTCGTGTCGTAGCCGCCCAGCAGGTCGTAGGCGAGGTGCAGGCCGGCGATGCCGTAGTCGGCGATCTGCACCCACGGCGGCAGGTCGGCCCGCTCGAGCTCCTTGACGACCTCCACGCCGAAACCGTCGTCGCTCAGGAAGATGTTCCCGATGCCGGCGACCAGGACTCGTGGCTTCATTCCGCCACCTCCAGGGGTTCGATCTCGTCGGGGGAGAAGTACCGGTAGCGGCCGTGCGCGTGCTGCAGATCGGCGGCCGGGTCGTCGTCGAGGGTCACCGCCAGGTGCGCGAAACCGTCCACATCGGACAGCACGACCCGCACGGTGGCCGTCTTGCCGACGAGGAACATGTCCTGGGCGTCGGTCCCGCGCAGGTTCGGCCGCAGCCGCACGCGCGATCCCGCGGCGACGCGGACGCCCCCGACGACCACCGAGGGCTCGACCGGCCGCACGGACCGGATCGCGCCGTGCAGCCGCTCCAGCAGTTCGGGCGGCATCGCGTCGACGCGGTCGACGATGGCCGCCGCCCGCGGGTCGGTGGCGCGGGCCGCGCGCTTCTCCTCGTCGGTCAGCGTCATCGTGCGCAGGGTGAGGATCTCGTCGATCTCGGTGCCGTCGAAGAGGTCGCCCGGGCTTTCCGGCGCGATCGACGGGTCGTCGTAGAGGATGATCGGCGACGCGAGCACCACCGTGCTGCGCGAAGTGTCACCGATCAGCACCGGCCACAGCCGTTCCTGCCGGCACGCTTCGACGGCCGGTTTCGCCCACTCCGGCGGGTCCAGCATCGACAGGAAGTGCCCGGTGTCGACGCTGAGCACCAAGTGGGCGGCGAGCAGGGAGTGCCGCAGGGCGTGCTCGCGGACGTAGTCGGAGCGCCACGACGTCGTGTTGTGCAGGTCCAGCCGCAGCCGGGCGCCGCCGAACGGCCCGTCGAGCGGATCGATCCGGGCGGTGAGGACGCCGGAGAGCTCGTGCGTCCGTTCTTCGTCGCCGGGCACCTGGAACGGCGTCTCGACCGGCAGTTCCGCGAGCGGTAGCTCGAAGTCGATCTCGTGCTCGACCGCTTCGTCCCACGTGCGCTGCGTCCGCGTCTGCAGGAACCGCAGCTTGACGTGCAGCACCGTCCGTTCCAGCGGCTCCACCAGGCATTCGACGCGCGCCGAGGAGTGCTCGCCGATCTCCGCCGACGCGTACGACGGCGGCACCAGCACACCCCACTGCCAGCGCACCCGGTTCTTCGGTGCCGACGCCCGGTACGGGTAGAGGAGGTAGCCCTCGTAGAGCACGGCGTCGCCGACCGCGCGGGCCTGGTCGAGGGCGCTCACGGCCCACCGGCCAGCAGCCGCTCGATGGCGGCTTCCCAGGTCGGGATCGCGTGTTCCGCCTTGTACTTGAGCAGCGCGTCGAGTGTCTCGTGCGGGAGCTTGATCCACCCGGCGTTCGGGAAGTACCGGGCCATCAGCTCGTCCCAGACGGCCACCGGCATCCGGCACTCGGCCTGCGTGTGCCACGGCACCTGCTCGACCCAGAACCCCGGCCCGCCCTTGCCGAACACGGTGCCGCTGAACAGCAGCACCATCGGCACGACCCCGCCGGACAGGGCGTGGAAGTACTTGCCGGCCGCGACTTCGAGGTCGTAGGTGCACGGCACCTCGGCGGCCACCTCGGTGGCGCCGGTGAACGCCGGCACGGTCACCGAAACCGTCGTGAACTGGAACGGCTTCAGCGTCTCACCCCACCGGGACCGGTCGCCGAAGAGGTGGGTGAGCAGCTCCGACTCGTCGTCGGCGTACCGGCGGCGCTGCGGCTCGATGCGGATCTGGACGCGCAGCACCATCGCGTGCACGGGCTGCCCGGTCAGCTCGGAGATCCGCAGCTTGAACGCCAGCGTCGGCGATGCGGCGTACTTCAGCGGCCGGACGTCGATGCAGTCGAAGGTCAGCTCAGCCATCCGCCACGACCTCGCTGCGCTCCCGCAGGCGCGCGAAGAACCCGTCGATCGCCTCGTGCGCTTCGGTGCCGCCGTCGAAGCCACGCCACGTCGAGCGGACGAGCCCGACCAGCTCGTAGCAGGCGTCGATCGGCACCAGGAAGGCCTCGAAACCCAGGTCGAGCTGGTTCAGCAGGAGTGCCTCGACGTCGTCGGCGACGCCGGCCGCCGTGAGCAGGTCGTCGCCGGTGCCCAGCGGGAGCAGCGACTCCGTCGCACCGGCCGGGCTCGGGTAGAACGCGACCGTGCGGTCCTGCACGGAGTTCCGGAACAGGAACGCCGTCTTCACCGGGATCCCGGCGGATTCCCACAGCGCCGGGCCGGGCCCGAAGCGGGGCAGGTGCCGGCAGCGGTCGGGTACCGCCCGGTGCCGCTTACCGCCCGCCCCGCGGTGGGTGAAGAGCAGGTAGCAGCCCCGGCAGGTGCACAGGATCGTCCGGGACTCGAGGTCGATGACGTGCCCGTGCTCCGCGCCGATCGGTTCGGCGCACATCTCGCACTTCTCGCCCGGCGCGGCCCGCGGGGCGGGTGTCCGGAACCTGCGCAGGCCGCCGGTCACGGGACCTCCACCGGGCACAGCGGGAGCAGCGGACGGCCGCCCGGGCCGGCGTCCTCGACCACACCCTCGACGACGACGTCGGAGATCTCCGGCGCCACCTCCCGGACCACTCGTTCGATGGCGTGCTTCGCGGTGACCGTCGACGACGGGCAGCCGTCGCAGGACCCCTGCAGCCGCAGCCGCAGGACGCCGTCGTCGATCCCGACGAACTCGACGTCCCCGGCGTGCGAACCCAGGTACGGCCGGACCTTGTCGAGTGCCTCGGTGACCCGCTCGCGCGTGGACCTCGGGTGCAGGTCGTGCAGCACGAGCAGGCCGCGGACGAGCTCGTCCTCGGCGAGGCGGTCCAGCAGGGGCCGGTCGACGAGCTCGGCGATCCGCGTGAGACCGGCGCCGTAGAACTCGATCAGCGTGTGGACGAGCTCCTCCGCGAGCTCGGCGTCTTCACCGGAGAACTCGGTCAGCAGCTGCTCGATGCGCTCGCCGACGCGGTCGACGTCGGTCATCAGCCGAGCTCCCCGCCGAACGCGTGCGGGGTGTGCAGCCGTTCGACCACCTTGCCCTTGCCGGTGTACATGTGGACGCCGCAGGGCAGGCAGGGGTCGAAGCTGCGGACCGCGCGCATGATGTCGATGCCCTTGAAGTTCTCCTGCGTGTTCTCCTCGAAGATCGGCGTGTTCTGCACGGCGTCCTCGTACGGCCCCGGCGTGCCGAAGCTGTCGCGCACGCTGCCGTTCCACGGCGTCGGCGGGTACGGGTGGTAGTTCGCGATCTTGCCGCCCTTGATCACCATGTGGTGCGACAGCACCCCTCGGACGGCTTCGGTGAAGCCGCAGCTGACGCCTTCGTCCGGGACCTTGAACGGCTCCCACGTCTTGGTGTTGCCCTTGCGGACCTCACCGAGGGCCTGCTCGCCGAAGTGCAGCGCCATCGCGGCCGAGTACGCCTGGAAGTACGTCCGGGCGCGGTTGCGCTCGAGCGCGTTGCTCCACTGCGGGATCTTCCACTCGAAGGCGACCTCGGGCTTGGTCGCCGTGCGCGGCAGGGTGATGGTGACGCTGTGCCCGGTCGACTTGACGTACGGCGTGTCGACGAGCCCGGCGAGCGCCGTGACCCACAGACGCGCGATCGGGCCGCCGCCGGTGTCGAGGGCCAGGTGGTCTTTCCCGTCGAACCAGCGCGGCGACATCGTCCACGAGTACTTGCCGTCGAAGTCGCGCTTGGCCGGGCGCGGGATGGTGTGCTGGTTCCACGGGTGGCGCTGGTCGACCGGGTTGCCCAGGGGGTCCCGGGTGACGAACATCGGCTGGTCGGCCCAGTCTTCGTAGAACGAGCTGCCGAGCAGGATCCGGATGCCGAGGTTGATGTCGACCAGGCTGGTGGTGACGAGCTTGCCGTCGACGACCACGCCGGGCGTCACGAACATCTTGCGGCCCCAGGCCTCCATGTTCTCGTAGGTGAAGTCGCAGTGCTCCGGGTCGTTCAGGCTGCCCCAGCAGCCGAGCAGGATCCGCCGCCGGCCGACCTCTTCGTAGCCGGGGAGGGCTTCGTAGAAGAAGTCGAACAAGTCGTCGTGCATCGGCAGGCAGCGCTTCATGAACTCGACGTAGCGCATCAGCCGGGTCAGGTAGTCGGTGAACAGCTGCACGGTCGCCACCGTGCCGACACCGCCGGGGTACAAAGTGGACGGATGGACGTGCCTGCCCTCCATCAGGCAGAACATCTCGCGCGTGCTGCGGCTGACCTGCAGCGCCTCGCGGTAGAACTCGCCTTCCAGGGGGTTGAGCGAGCGCATGATGTCGCCGATGGTCCTGTACCCGTGGTCGCCCGCGTGCGGCGCTTCGGTGCGGTTGGCCAGCTCCAGGACGCCGGGGTTGGTCTCGGCGACCATCTTCTCGCAGTAGTCGACCCCGACCAGGTTCTCCTGGAAGATGTTGTGGTCGAACATGTACTCGGCGGCCTCGCCGAGGTTGAGGATCCACTCGCCGAGGTGCGGCGGGCGGACGCCGTAGGCCATGTTCTGGGCGTACACCGAGCACGTCGCGTGGTTGTCGCCGCAGATCCCGCAGATCCGGCTGGTGATGAAGTGCGCGTCGCGCGGGTCCTTGCCCTTCATGAAGATGCTGTAGCCGCGGAACACCGACGACGTGCTGTGGCATTCGACGACCCGCTTGGCCGCCCAGTCGATCTTCGTGTAGATCCCGAGGCTGCCGACGATCCGGGTGATCGGGTCCCACGCCATCTCGACGAGGTCGGTCTTGTCCTTCATCTCGGTCATGACCGCGCCCCTGCCTGGTAGCCGGTGTCGAGCTTGCTGCCCTTGTGCCGCCACTTCGGTTCCTTGTCGGCCTTGCGTTCGGTGATCTTCCGCAGCCGGCGGATCACCGACCCGTACGCGCCGCTGGCCAGCGACGACACGTTCGCACCCGGTGGTTCGTCCATGAACGGCATGAACTTGTCCGGGAAGCCGGGCATGGTGCAGCCGATGCAGATCCCGCCGACGTTCGGGCAGCCGCCGACGCCGTTGATCCAGCCGCGCTTGGGCACGTTGCACTTCACGACCGGGCCCCAGCAGCCCAGTTTCACCAGGCACTTCGGGGAGCCGTACTCGGTCGCGAACTGGCCCTGCTCGTAGTAGCCGCCGCGGTCGCAGCCCTCGTGCACGGTCGCGCCGAAGAGCCACTGCGGTCGCAGGTGGTCGTCGAGCGGGATCATCGGCGCCTGGCCGGCGGCCTGGTAGAGCAGGTAGGTGATGGTCTCGGACAGGTTGTCCGGGTGGGTCGGGCAGCCGGGCACGCAGACGATCGGGATGCCGGCGCCGGAGCGCCAGTCCCAGCCCAGGTAGTCCGGCACACCCATGGCGCCGGTGGGGTTGCCCTCCATCGCGTGGATGCCGCCGTAGGTGGCGCAGGTGCCGACCGCCAGCACGGCGAGCGCCTTGGGCGCCAGGCGGTCCAGCCACTCGCTGGTGGTCATCGGCTGCCCGGTCTCGGGGTTGTTGCCGAACCCGCACCAGTAGCCTTCGTCCTTGATCGCCTCGTTCGGGATCGAGCCCTCGACGACCAGCACGAACGGTTCCAGCTCGCCGCGGTCGGCCTTGTGGAACCACTCGATGAACGTGTCCGCTCCCTTGTCGGGGCCGCACTCGAAGTCGATCAGCGGCCAGTGGACCGCGACCTTGGGCAGGCCCGGCAAAGCGCCGAGGACGATCTCTTCGATGCTCGGCTGGGTGGCCGCGGTGAGGGCGACGGAGTCGCCGTCGCACGACAGGCCGGCGTTGATCCAGAGGAGGTGGATGGGCTGCTCTTCTTGCTGCGCTTGCGTCACGGCTGATCAACCCCGAGGTCGTCGAGCGCGCCGAGGGTCAGTTCCCACAGCGCGTGGTAAAGGGTCGTCTGGGCTTCCTGGATGCGGTGCACGGACGGGGACGGGACGACGAAGAGGTGGTCGATGCTGTCCAGCTCGGCCATCTTCCCGCCGTCGTAGCCGGCGATGCCGACGGTCACCATGCCGAGCCGGGCGGCTTCGTCGAAGGCCCGCACCAGGTTCGCGGAGTTCCCGCTGGTGGACAGGCCCACCGCGATGTCACCGGCCCGCCCGAACGCGCCGAGCTGCCGGGCGAACACGACGTCGAACCCGATGTCGTTGGAAAGGGCGGTCACCACGGCGATGTCGTTGGTCAACCCGAAGGCGGGCAACGGCCGGGCGTCGCCCGCCGGGCTCAGGAACAGGCTGGCCAGGTCTTGGGCGTCGGTCGAGCTGCCCCCGTTGCCGAACGCGAGCAGCCGGCCGCCGGCGGCGAACGCGCGCGCGAGGTCCTGCGCGCAGGCGAACAGGCGCTCGCCGTCGGCCGCGAGCACCTCGGCCCGTAGCGCGACGATCTCGTGCACCTTGTCCACAGTGGACTGTCGAACCCGGTCGAGGACGGCGTCGACGTCGCCGGAACCCGCGTAGAGGAACGGGTACAGCGCTTCGAGACCGTCCGCGGGGGACTGCTCCCGCGTCATCGCGGTCAACTCCTCGGCTTCTCCAGGAGGGCGATGGCTTCCCCGGCGTGCACCAGGATCCGGTCGCCGACGCCGGCTTCGACCAGCGCCACGCTCACCTCTTCCCGGCCCGAGCCGGTGTCCACGACGGCGAGCCCGAGGTCCAGGAGTTCGACCACGGTCACTTCGACCGCGGTGTCGGAGCAGGTGATGCACACCCCGTCGTGACAGACGGGGCCGGCTTGTCTGCCGGCGCCACCGGCGCTCACGGCGCCACCTCCGAGGTCAGCGCGCCGGGGTGTTCGAAGAAGACGTGCACCAGCTCCCACAACACGTGGTAGGTGGTCACGTGCACCTCCTTGACGATCCGCGGGTCGGCCGAGCGGGCGACGAAGACGTGGTTCAGCCCTGGAGTCGCAGCGATCGCGCCACCGTTACGACCGGTCAGCGCGACGGTGAGCATCCCGAGGTCACGGGCCGTTTCGAGGGCGCGGCGGACGTTGGCGCACTCGCCGTCGGCGGAGATGCCCAAGGCGATGTCGGCCGGTTCGCCGATGATCCGCAGCTGGTGGGCGAAGACGTCGTCGAGGCCGGCGCGGCTGGCGACGCCGGTGACGGTCGCGACGTCGGCGGTCAGCGAAATCGCGGGCAGCGCGCGTTTGCCGACGATCACCGGGTGGACGAACTCCACCGCCACGTGCTGGGCGTCGGTGCTGGGCCCGCCGTTGCCGAACACCACGAGCTTGCCGCCCCGCTGGAAGCGGCGGGCCATGGCGTGGCACGCCTCGGCGACCGTTCCGGCGTCCTCGGCCAGGGCGAGCACCGGCGCCTTCCGGCGCTCGAAGAGTGCCTCGACGGCGTCCGGGTGATTCGGTGACCAGGGCATCGCGGTACTGCCTCCGGGCTGCTGCTCGGTGGTGGGAGCGCATCCCAGGCTAGAGGTGTGAGTTGGATCACACAATAGTGTGGGCGGTTGCAAACGTGTGCTGGGCCCGCCCTCGGCACGCCGGGGTTCGCGAAGGAACGGCCGAAATACGCGCCATTCCGGCTGACCGGTGGCTGCGCTCGCCGGGGGAATCTTCGCCGCCACCGCAACAGAACGCGCGGCAGCGGCATCTTCAAGGGTGTGCAGTCCGGAGGCTCCCCGTCCGCCGAAGGAAGGAACGCAGACCGATGATGCCCGAAACCGGCGCCAGTTCCCGGAGAGCGGTGTTGAAGTACCTCGGCGCGAGCGGCGGCCTGGTGGCCGCGGGCGCCGCGCTGGCCGGGTGCACCGGCGTCCAGCAGGCCCAGACCGGCGGCCGTTCCGGGCCGTTCCCGGGCACGCCGGGGTGGCGGTTCGTGTTCGTCAACCACGTCACCACCAACTCCTTCTTCGTCCCGACGCGGTCCGGGCTCGCCGACGCGGCGGCGTTGCTCGGGGTGCCCGAGCCGCAGTGGACCGGTTCGGAGAACGGCAACGTGGCCCAGATGGCGAGCGCGATGGAGACCGCGATCACCGGCAAGGCCGACGGGATCGCCGTCGCGCTGACCGATGACCACGCCTTCGTCGACCTCACCAAGCGGGCGCTGGGCCAGGGCATCCCGGTGATCGCCTACAACGCCGGCGCGGCCGGCAACTACCCGCTCGCCTACGTCGGGCAGGACCTGTACCTGTCCGGGTTCCGGATGGGACAGCGCATCGCGCAGAAGATCACCTCCGGCGACATCCTGGTGGGGATTTCCCAGCCGGGCGGCAACAACGTCCAGCCACGGCTCGACGGCATCACCGACGCGCTGAAGCAGGGGGCGCCCGGCGTGCGCGTCCAGTCGGTGAACACCGGGGCCGAGCAGGCGGGCGAGCTCAACGCGATGACCGCCGCCTACACCGGCAACACCGGCGTGAAGGGGATCTACGCGGTCGACGCCGGGAGCACCGCCGCGTGCGCGAAGCTGATCGCCGACCGCGGCCTGTCGGGCAAGATCGGCGGCGGCGGGTTCGACCTGCTCGACGACACGGTCGCCGGGGTTCAGAGCGGTGCGCTCGACTTCACCATCGACCAGTCCCCGTACCTGCAGGGGTTCCTGTCCGTGCTCTACCTGTACCTGTTCCGGCTGTCCGGCACGCTCGTCGCCCCGCCGGCCACCGACACCGGTCTCACCTTCGTCACCAAGGAGAACGTCGGCCCCTACGCCACGGCGCACAGCCGGTTCGAGGGCGGCGACAACAAGGACGTCATCGCGATGCCGGGCGCGATCCCGCTACCACCGGCGTCGGTGCTGAGCCGGTAGGCGGGAGACGTCGGTGAGACCGTTGCTGCTCGGCGTGATGCGGGTGAAGGAGCTCAGCATCCTGCTGGTCACGATCGCCGCGGGCACCTACTTCACGGTGACCGGCGGCGCGTTCAACTCCCCGGACAACTACCAGACGATCGCCCAGTACGTGGCGCCGTGGGCGATCATCGCCGCGGGGCAGGTGATGCTGCTGATCTGCGGCGAAATCGACCTCTCGGCCGGGTTCGTCTTCACCCTCGCCCCGTTCGTGCTGATGCTGTTCTTCGTCAACGGCTGGCCGCTGTGGCTCGCGCTGCCCGGCGCGATCGTGGTGAGCACCCTGGTCGGGGTGGTCAACGGGCTGATCCGGACCGTGCTGAACATCCCGTCGTTCATCACCACCCTGGGCATGGCGTTCCTGTTGCAGGGCCTGGTCCTGATCATCTCGAACGCCCGCCCGGTCGGGGCACCGAAGGACAGCTGGGTGCTCGCCGCGTTCGGCGGGACGCGCTGGACGGAGTTCCTGTGGGCGGCCGCGGTGGTGGTGGTCATGCAGGTCGTGCTTTCGTCGACCCGGTTCGGCATCCACACCCAGGCCACCGGCGGGAACCCGGTCGGCGCCGCGGAATCCGGCATCGCGGTGAACCGGGTGAAGGTGGTCAACTTCGCGATCACCAGCACGCTGGCCGGGCTCGCCGGCATTCTGCAGGGCACCCGGGTCGGCTCGTACGACCCGACCAACGGCGGGTTCACCACGATGTTCTTCGCGGTCGCCTCGGCCGTGATCGGCGGCACCGCGCTGCTGGGCGGGTCCGGCACGGTCGTCGGCGCGTTCCTCGGCGCGCTGCTGCTGGGCATCGTGTTCGACGGGTTCAACCTGACCGGGGTCAGCGCGAACGCGTTCAACGTGGTCCTCGGCGCCGCCATCCTGGTCGCGATGGCGCTCAACGTGACGCTGATCGTGGTGCGCAAACGCGCCGGATCACGGGGGCGCTCGTGACCGCCGACGTCATCCGGGTCGAGGGGGTCGGCAAGCGGTTCGGCCCGGTCACCGCGCTCGCCGACGTCAACCTGCACGTGCGGCGCGGCGAGGTGCTCGGGCTCATCGGGGACAACGGCGCCGGCAAGTCGACGCTGATCAAGATCCTCACCGGCTACCACCAGCCCGACGGCGGCCGCATCCTGTTCGAAGGCGAGCCGGTGACGCTGCGGTCGGTCGTGCACGCGCGGTCGCTGGGCATCGAGACGGTGTTCCAGGACCTGGCGATGGTGGACGACCTGCCGGTGTACCTGAACCTGCACCTCAACCGCGAGCTGACCCATCGCGGGATGCCGTTCCTGCGGCGCCGCGAGATGAAGCGCCGGGCCCGGGAGGCCCTCGACTCGATCGGCATCGACATCCCCTCGGTCACCGCGGAAGTGGGCATGCTGTCCGGTGGCCAGCGCCAGGCGATCGCGGTCGCGCGCTCGGTGTACTCGAAGGCGAAGCTGCTGCTGCTCGACGAGCCGCTCGCCGCGATGGGCGCCAAGGAAAGCGCGCTGATCCTGCGCCTGCTGCAGGAACTGAAACGCCGCGGCGACATCGCGATCATCCTCATCGCCCACAACTACGGGCAGGTGATCGACGTCTGCGACCGGGTGAACCTGCTGCAGCACGGCGAAATCACCTTCGACCGCCCGGCCGCGGAGACCTCGGTGCCCGAGCTTCTCGAATTGGTGAACGCGGAATACCGCCTCGGCGGTCCGTGAAGCCCGGTCGTACCGGTGTAACTTTCGAGGTTTGGTGCGAATTTCGCCGGGATCCAGCACGATGGCTCCATTCCCGACGAGAGGCGCGTGCCATGCGACGACACCTCCGGCGGCCGCACCGCCGACGCTTCACGCCGGCGCTCCTGGCGTTGCTCATCGCGGCTCCGGCGCCACCGGCAGCGGCTTCCCGGCCCGCGGAGCCGGCTCCCGCCGCCTCGATGTCTCAGGTGGACGGCGTCACCGCGGGCAATGGCGCGCTCGGTTCGGTCGACCTCGCCGGGACGTGGAGTTTCACCCCGGCGGGCCGGGCCACGACGTCGATCACCGTGCCCGGCGGCGGCTGGTACAAGCAGGGCTTCACCGACGTCGACGAGGCGGTGTACTCCCGCAGCGTGACCGTGCCGGATTCGGGGCAGCCGCAGTCGGCGTGGCTCGAGTTCGGTGCGGTCAACCACCAGGCGACGCTGTCGGTGGACGGGCGGGTGGTCGCCACCCGGACCACGGCCTTCACCCCGTCGGACTTCGACATCACCGCGTTCGCCGCCCCCGGCACCACGCACACGATCAGCGTGGCGGTGAAGGGCCGTGGCGCGTTGCGCAACGCCGCGGGCAAGTACCTGGTGCCGGTGGCCGCCGACTGGTCGGAAGCCGTGCCGCAGGGCATCTTCCGTTCGGCCTTCCTGCGGACGTACCCGGCGGTGTCCGTCAGCGACACGTTCGTCCGCACGTCGGTGGCGAGCCAGTCCCTCACCTACGACGTGTCCGTGACGAACAGTTCCGCCGTCGCCCGGTCGGTGACCCTCACCGGGACGCTCGCCCCGGACGGCGGCGGCTCGTTCGCCTACCCGGCCCTGCCGAGCCGGACGGTCAGCGTGCCCGCCCGCTCGACGGCCAAGGTCACCGTCGGCCCGGTCGCGTGGAACCTCGGCCCGGCCTCGTACTGGTGGCCGAACGTGCCCTACCGGCCGGGGTACCGGGCGCAGCTGCACCGGCTGTCGGTGCACGCGGTCACCGACGACGGGCGCACCAGCGACACCGCCTACCGGTTCGGGTTCCGCGAAAGCACGCAGAACGGCGAGTACTTCGAGCTCAACGGCGTGCGCGTGAACTACCGCGGCGACAACCTCCAGGGCGCGGACTACGACCGGATCGACAACGGCGGGAAGGGCGACGCCTACGACACGCTGCCCGGGTTCCTCCCGCCGTCATCGGGAAATCCGGGCTGGCCCCGAGCCGTCGACAACTACCAGCGGCTGAATTTCAACGTAGTGCGGATCCACCAGGAACCGGCCAGCCCGTACATGCTGGACGTGGCCGACGAGCTGGGCCTGATGATCATCGACGAGAGCGGCGTCCGCGGCGGTGCGGAGGACTTCGCCGGCGGGCACGACAACATGGTCGACCACGTCCGGGCGTTGACGCTGCGGGACCGCAACCACCCGGCGGTCGTCCGCTGGAGCCAGGCGAACGAACCCAGCTTCGGCAATGACTCGGAGCAGTTCGAGCAAGATCTCTACGCGGCGGTGAACGGCGCGGACGGGACCCGGCCGATCAGCGTGGACGCCGCGCCCGGCGCCGACTCGGCCGGCCGGTACCCGAACATGAACTACGCCAACTTCGCGATCTTCGCGCACTACCTCGACGGCACCGGCCAGTACGGCGAGCGGGTGCCGTCCGTGCCCGGACGGCCCGACGGCGAGGGCGAGTACATCTGGCCGAAGTGCAGCACCAAGCAGGGCTTCGAGTGGTTCGCCACGGCGACGGCCGCCAAACGCGGCAAGGGTGCCAACGACCTGCGCCCCTACACGCTGCTGTCCGCCTGGGCGGGCGTCGTCCCGGGGGTGCGGTCCACGGACTTCACGCCCGAGGAGGGCGGGCGTCCGGTCTACGGCGCGGACAACCTGGCCGACCCGTGGAGCAACCCGCAGTTCCAGCGGGTCCAGGCCGCGTTCAACCCGGTCGCGGCGATCGACCTGCCGTACTGGTCGGCGTCCGGCGTCTCGGACGCCGGCGGGGCTTTCCCGCTGCCGCAGGCGGTGCCGGGCTACGCCGCCGGCGCCCCGGTGAGCCGCGCGGTCACCGTCTTCAACGACGACCTCGCGGGTACCGCCGTGGACTTCGCCTGGAGCGCCCGGCTCGACAGTCCCACCGGCACGGTGCTCGCGTCCGGCGGCGCGACCCTCTCGATTCCGCAGGGGTCCCGGGTGACCCAGCCCGTGTCGTTCACCGCCCCGGCTTCCGGCTCGCGGGTGTACCTCGTGCTGTCGACCGCGAAGGCCGGCGCGACGACGTTCACCGACGCGGTCGAGTACTTCACGCTGGGCGGTTCGAGCACCGGCCCGGCGCCGGGCATCTACCGCATCGTCAACCGCAACAGCGGCAAGCCGCTCGCCATCGCCGGCAACTCGACGGCCGACGGCGCCAAGGCGGTCCAGCAGGCCGGGACCGCGACCTGGACCCTCGCCACCGTTGCGGGCGGGGCCTACACCTTGCGC
The DNA here is from genome assembly GCF_053600695.1 of Amycolatopsis sp. NPDC005003. Taxonomy (NCBI): domain Bacteria; kingdom Bacillati; phylum Actinomycetota; class Actinomycetes; order Pseudonocardiales; family Pseudonocardiaceae; genus Amycolatopsis; species Amycolatopsis sp. NPDC005003. Next base: position 91,888 of record NZ_JBSGAI010000010.1, read on the forward strand.
TACACCGCGAGCGGCAAGGCGCTCGACGTCAACGGCTCCGCGACCACTGTGGGGCTGCAGTTGCAGCAGTGGACCGCCAACGGCGGCACGAACCAGCAGTGGTACCTGCGTGCGACCGGCGACGGGTACTACGCCATCGCCAGTCACGACAGCGGCTTGGTCGCCGACGTGTACGGCCAGTCGACCGCCGATGGCGCGCAGGTCGTCCAGTGGTCGGCCAACAACGGGCCGAACCAGCAATGGCAGCTGACCCCGGCGTGAGCGTGAGGAGACCCGGTGGCGGTAGGCCGCGGTGATCTCGCGGTCGCGTCAAGCCGTCCGCGGTGACGGCCCTGGCGCTGCCGCCGCGGGTGCAGGCGCTGATCCGGGCCGGAAGCCTGCCGACGCCGGCCGTTCAGTCCGCGGGGCGCGGATGCCGGGCCGGGCTCGGTGCCTCGGCCGGTCTCGGCCAGCGCGCGGAGCGCCGTCCCGGGCGGGCGAGTGCGGCGTCGTCCCAGTCGCGCTTGCCGAGGGGCCGATGCGGTCCGCCGAGCTGCGGGGCGGCCGGGGCGCGGGGCGGCTTGGCGGCTGTCGCGTGCTGGCAGGGAGCGCACGCGGGCACCAACGCCGTCGCCGGGCTGCCCGGGAGCCGGACGGCTTTGCCGAACTCCGCGGCTCCGGTGCAGATCTGGTGCTGGTGGCCGGCCGGGGCGCAGAGGCACTGGCACTCCATCAGGACCGGCCATAGGTGTAGAAGCCGCGGCCGGTCTTGCGGCCGAGCAGGCCGGCGTCGACCATGCGGGCGAGCAGCGGCGGCGGCGCGTACAGCGGCTCTTTGAACTCTTCGTAGAGCGATTCGGCGACGGCCTTGGTGGTGTCGAGGCCGATCAGGTCGGCCAGCGCGAGCGGCCCTTGCGGGTGGGCGGCGCCGCGGACGAGGCCTTCGTCGATGGCTTCGCGGGTGGCGAAGCCGGATTCCAGCATGCGGATCGCGGCGAGGACGAACGGGATGAGCAGGGCGTTGACCACGAACCCGGCGCGGTCCTGGCAGAGGATCGCCTCCTTGCCCAGCGCGTCCTGGGCGAAGGTCCGGGCGCGGTCGACGGTGGCCTCGGTGGTCAGCAGGCTGGGCACGAGCTCGACCAGGGGGAGCACCGGTACCGGGTTGAAGAAGTGCACACCGACGACCTGTTCCGGCCGTCCGGTGGCGGTGCCGAGCTTCATGATGGGAATGGACGAGGTGTTCGACGCCAGGACCGCGTCCGGCGCGGCCACGATCTTGTCGAGCTGACCGAACAGCTCGGTCTTCACCGTCTCGTCTTCGACGATGGCTTCCACGACGAAGGTGCGGTCGGCCAGGTCGTCCAGCGTTTCGGTGACCCGGATCCGGCGCAGGACCTCGGCGGCGTCGGGGACCTTGCCCTTCTTCTCCGCGCGGGCCAGCGAGGTTTCGAGCCGGCGCCGCCCGGTGTCCGCGCCGACCGGATCCGCCTCGACGACCACCACGTCGAGCCCGGCCCGGGCGCACACCTCGGCGATCCCGGCGCCCATCTGCCCGCATCCGACCACGCCAACGCGTTCCATCGCCGCCACCTCTCTGGGACTCGATACCGTGTCGACGGTACTCAGTACCGACCGGTAGCTGAAGGTGACGCCTGCCACGCACTAGGCTCGCCCGCGGCAGGAGGAGGGGATATGGCGGCGAAGCCGACCAAGGAGCGGCTGACCGAGGCTGCGTTCGCGTTGTTCGCCGAGCGTGGCTACGAGCAGACGACGGTCGACGACATCACCGACCGGGCCGGCGTCGGCCGCACGACCTTCTTCCGCACGTTCCGGGCGAAGGAAGACGTGATCTTCCCGGACCACGACGTGCTCCTCGGGGCCATCGAATCCCGCCTGGCCGGCTCGACCGAAAGCACGGCGCTGATCGCGGTGACCGAGGCGGCCCGGCTGGTCCTGCGCCACTACCTGGCCGAGGGGGAGCGGGCGGTGACCCGCTACCGCCTGACGCGCAGCGTCCCGGCGCTGCGCGACCGCGAGATCGCCGGAGTGCAGCAGTACCAACGGCTTTTCGGCCGCTTCCTGCACCGCTGGATGGGCGGCGGCCCGGACACGGCGTTGCGCGCCGAGCTGATGGCCGGAGCGGTCGTGAGCGCCCACAACCACGTGCTGCGCCGGTGGCTGCGCGGCCAGGCGAGCGATCCGGAGCGCGAGTTCGACGCCGCGATGACCGAGGCGGTCGACCTGTTCAGCCGTCCCCCGGAAGCCGGTGCGTCGTCCATTGTGGTCTTCCGGACGACCAAGGACCTCGACGCCGTGCTCCCCGAGCTGCACCGGCTGCTCGGCGAACCCCGGTCGAGGGCACCGGAGAACCCGCGTCCTTAAGGCGTGGCGCGCCGACGTTAGGCGCCGCTGCCCAAATCGTCGCCGGCGAAGCGCCGCTCGAGGTGGGCGAGGGTGCGGTTGCACTGCGCGATCGTGCCCGGGTCGACGTCGTCGAGCAGGTCCGCCAGCAGTTCCGACCAGGCGCCGCGGAGGACTTCGAGGTTGGCCCGGGCCAGTTCGGTGGGGTGCACGGTGACGCTCCGGCCCTGGCCGGACCGGGTCAGCATGCCCTTGGCTTCGAGCCCGCGGAGGGCGGTGCTGACGTTCGGGCGCTGCAGCCCGGTGCGCTCGGCGATCCGGCTCGGCGCGCACCCGGGGTCCAGGTCCACGATGCGCATCACCTGGCGCTCGGTGGCGGTGAGCGGCACGATGTCCGGCGCGGCCGGGGTGCGCAGGCGGATCAGGCGGGCGACGTTGAGCACGAGGTCGGCCAGGTCGGCGTGCGGATCCGGAGGCTGGGGGCGGGGCACCCCTTGAACACTACCTGATAATTATGCAAGCATAATTATCAATCGATAGCCTGTGTGCGGGGAGTGCCGATGGACCGGAACGAAGGTGTCCTGCGTGCGGGGCCGGCTGGTTTCGCGGAGCTCGCCGCGGTGCTCGGCGACGCCGTCCGCGACGTCGGGGCCTGGATGTCGGAGTACGGCGGCTACGACCCGCACCCGTCCCAGGACGTGCCGCTCGGGCGGTTCCGGGAAGCGGCGGCGGAACTGCACCGGCGCCTGCGGGACAACTACCCGTTCTTCCACCCCCGCTACGCCGGGCAGATGCTCAAGCCGCCGCACCCGGCGGCCGTCGCCGGCTACCTGAGCGCGATGCTGATCAACCCGAACAACCACGCCCTCGACGGCGGTCCCGCCACCGCGGCCATGGAGAAGGAGGTGGTCGCGGACCTGGCGGCGATGTTCGGCCTTCCCCAGCACCTGGGGCACCTCACCAGCAGCGGGACGATCGCGAACCTGGAAGCCCTGTTCGTCGCCCGCGAGACGCACCCGGGCCGGGTGATCGCGCACAGCGCCGACGCCCACTACACCCACGGCCGGATGAGCCACCTGCTCGGCATCGAGGCGGTTCCGGTGCCCGTCACCGCGGCCGGGACCCTCGACCTGAACACGCTCGAGGACCTGCTCCGCACCGGACGCGTCGGCACGGTGGTCGCGACCACCGGGACGACGGGCCTCGGTGCCGTCGACCCCGTCGACGAGATCGTCGCCCTCGCGCGCCGCCACGGAGCCCGGGTGCACGTGGACGCGGCCTACGGCGGCTTCTTCCGGCTCATCGCCGACGACACCGCCGACGGGGTGCGCTCGGCGCCGTTCCGCGCCATCGCCGACGCCGATTCGGTGGTCATCGACCCGCACAAGCACGGCCTGCAGCCCTACGGCTGCGGTGCCGTGCTCTTCCGCGACCCGTCGGTCGCCCGCCACTACCTGCACGACTCGCCGTACACGTACTTCACCTCCGACGAGCTGCACCTCGGTGAGATCTCCCTCGAATGCTCACGCGCCGGCGCGGCGGCCGCGGCACTGTGGCTGACCTCCCGGGTCCTGCCCCTGACCCCGGACGGCCTCGGCGCGGTGCTCCGGCCCGGCCGCCGCGCCGCCCTGGCCTGGGCCGACCTGATCACCGGCAGCGCCGAACTGGCGACGTTCCAGCCGCCGCAGCTCGACATCGTCAGCTACTTCCCGGTCCGCGAAACCCTTTCCGAGATCGACCGGGCCAGCGCCCACGTCCTCGAGACGGGGATGAGCCAGGCGCTGTTCGTGGCGACGTACACCGTCACGGCGGCCGACCTCGCCCGCCGGGGCCACGCCGTGCACGACGACATCCCGCGCGGCCGCATCCTGCGCAGCGTCCTGATGAAGCCGGAGAGCGAAACGTACATCCACGGCCTGCACGGCGAAATCGCCCGGTTGAGCCGTGGTACCGCGGTGGACGTGCGGCCCGGGTAGCGGGCGTCCCGGCTCGCGCCGGCCGAGGCGCCGGCCCGGTGGGGCAGTGGCCTGACCGCGGTGCCCGGGTTGCCGGGCGTGCTCGGCAACCCGGGCAGGCGCGCTGTCACTGCGAGCAGCGCTGCCCCGTGTTGATGCAGCGGACCACCTGGTTCATCAGGCGCTGGCCCATGACGTTGGCGAAGTCGTCGTGGTCCGAGCGCGGGTTGTGCTTCTCCTGCGCGAAAGCGTCCACTTTGTACTGACCGTTGACCTGGACGTCCCTGGGGATGTTGTAGGTCAACGTGATCCGCAGCTGGGGCACGTTCTTGAAGCCCTGCGGGCAGCGGCCCTGCCCGTCGGCGAACACGATGTGCGAGCGGTGGTTCGCGCTGTCGATGTTCTTGCCGTCCCAGCAGTTCGGGAAACTGTGGATCCGCTTCACCTTGCTGCCCTCGGGGCAGATCGGGTACTTGTCGGTGAGCCGGTCCTCGAAGCCGCTGCACGTCCAGCTCGGCCGGGCGTTGGCCGGGCCGTTCGTGCTTTGTTTGGCGTCGCCGTAGAGGATCCGGAGGAACTGCGGCATCGCCACGACCCGGCGGGCGCCGCCGCTGGTGAACGTCAGGTCCGCCCGCTCGACGCGCTGGATCTCGCCTTCGTTGTCGCCGATCTCGTTGTCCTCGTTGACGCCCGGCAGCTCGGCCGGCTGCCCGTTGCTGTTGCCGCCGCCGTTGTCGAGCCCGCCTTGGCCGTTCTTCTTCAGCGCGCAGGCCGCCAGGCCGCCGAGGTCCGCCGGCTTCGCGCCGGTGCGGCCGATCGCGATGGCGATGCGGTCGAGGGTCGCCTTCCGCTTGTCGCCGAGCGGGTTCAGCACGGCGTTGCGGATGTCCTGCTCCGCCTTCAGGTCGCCACCGGCGATCCGGGTGTTCGCTTCCTCGACCTGGGTGTCGAGCAGGTCGAGGTTGCGCTCGACCTCGGCGGCCGCCTGGTCCGGGACGTCGGCGAGCTTGCTGGCGACGTCGGGGCAGTCGACCCGCGTGCCGGCCTTCTCCTGTTTCGCCTGCTCGCGATCGCGGGAGACGTCCTTGGCGGGCGGGTTCTCCTCGTCCTCTTCGGTGTCGATGCGGACGACCGGCCAGAAGTACGTCGACTTGTCCCCGTTCTTGCAGGTGGTGCCGGCCTTGGCCAGGCTCTCGTTGGTGGAGTCGGCGTTGGTGGAGAGGTTGCCGACGTAGTCGTGCAGGTGCTCGGCGCCGTTGCGGACGCCGGGCTGGGCGATGAAGTTGTCGGGGTTGAAGTGCTGGTTCTCGTTGCGGCCGCAGTCCACGGTGAAGGTGCCGCGGGCGCCCTGGCGTTGCAGTGCCTGGTCGACGTTGGTCCCCTTGGGGACCTTCGTGATGTCGACGAAGAACGACTTGTCCACTTCGGACGCTCCGGCGGTGCCGGAGCCGCCGGTGGTGGCGGCGACGACCAAGGCGCCGGCGGCCAGGGCCAGGCCGATGCCGAGGGTGGCGATCTTGGTGCGGCGGGTGATGCGGTGTCGGCCCGTGGCGGGGTTTCGGGGCATGGAGTCGTTCACCTCGTTCGGGTTTTTCCCGGGCGCGGCAAGGTGAAGCGCGCTCGGGCAGCAACCAGCGACACGTCCGGTCCGGACGCGCGGGACCCGGGGGAGCGGCCGGAGGGTCTCGACCTCCGGCCACTGGTCCCGACGTAGGCAGAAACGGGCAATTCAGACTATCGGTTCAAATCGCCGGGGCTGCGTTACCGTTTCGTTATCAAATCCGCGGCCGGCTCCCGCATGAGGAAGAAGTAGGCGTAGCGCTCGTCGAGCTCGTTGCGCGGCACGAGGTGGACGGCCTTCGGGACGAACCCGCACCGCTGGCCGAGCTGCCAGAACCCGTCGATCGGGTAGGTGGTCATCTCGGCGAGTCCGCGGCGGTACGCGCGGCGGCGGGGCTTCGTGCGCCAGCTGCCGTCGGAGTACTTGATCTGGATCAGGGCCAGCCCGCCCGGAGCGAGGACTTCGTGGGCGATGCGCAGCAGGCGTTCCCCGTACTCCGGTGTCGGCACCAGCTCGAAGACGTAGCAGGACAGGAAGACATCGCACGCGCCTTCGATGCGCGGGATCGCCGATTCCGGGTCCGCGACGTCGATCGCGATCGGCCGGAACGGCGTCTCGCACACCGCGCCGACCTGTCTTGCGCATTCCCGCAGGGTTTCCGCGGAGATGTCGACCCCGATGAACTCTTCGGCGCGCGGGGCGAAGTGGACCGCGTTGGCGCCGCCGCCGCACCCCCACTCGAGAACGCGGCGCCAGGGGCGGTCGAAGCCGCACATGCGGGCACCGGCGTCGAACAGGTCGAGGTGCCGGGCGCCGATCCGGGTCCACAGGTCGGTGCCGCCGAACACCGGGGCGTCGCGCCAGTGGGAGTTGCCGCGCCAGGCCTCGTCGGCGGGTTGCCGCCAGTAGTCCTGGGCGTCGGCGGAGATGCGCGACTCGGGGTGCCGGGCGCCGACGGTGGCGAGCGCGCGGTGGAACAGATTTTCGGCGTGGCGGGCCGCGCGTTTCGCTCGGCGGACGGCCGCGGACGGCAAATCGGGCATGGGGGGACCTCGCTGGTGTCGGTGAGGCGGGGGAGTGCGGAAGCCGCCGGAGCTCCGGCGGGTACGGGAGAAGTCAGGCGAACAGCGGCGGGCCGCGCCGGGTGCGGGTCCGGCGCAGGAGGACCTCTTTCGCGCCGTCACGCGCCACGGCGGGCACGACGGCCACCCAGAGCGGTGCGTGCACGGGAACGGTCGTCCGGATCCGGCGCAGGACGCCGCGGACGATCCGGAGGGCCGCGAGGACCACCGTGTCCGTCCAGGCCAGCAGCAGCCCCACGAGCACGACGGCGGTGGTGTGGCCGGCCAGCATCGTCAGCAGGCCGGCACCGGACGGCGGGTGCTGGTGCCCGAGCCCGGGCGGCAGCACGAGGACGACGTGCAGCATCGCCTGGCCCGCGGTCAGCGCGGCCACCGTGGCGGCCGGGCCGCGCCGTCGGCCCGCCGGTGCGGAGCCGGCCCAGGCGACGAGCGCGCCGACGCCGATGGTCAGCCCCGGGTGGGGGAGCGCGCCGCCGCCGGCCGCGTGCGCCGAGATGCCGATCCCCGTGGTGACCACGCCGAGCACGCCGCCGCTCAGGGCGGGGGCCGGAAGGCGGTCGGCACGCGTCACGGAACCCAGCCTAGCCACGATCGGTAGCCGGTTGTGGCTGGCGATTCGGCGGGCGACCCGGTGGGTTTCCGCCACTTCGGCCGGATGGCGTACCGGCGGCGGCTCCGCCGGCGGTCACGTCAGGCCGCGGGGCGTCGGCGGCGCGTCGGCGCAAAGGTTTCGTAAATACGTGTGAAGCTCCCCGGGAACCGGCCGTGCTGACCGGCGTCCGGCCACAGTGGACCGGTAGGGTCGCGGTTCGTGAAGCAGGAGAAGACCCCCACGTCGTCCGCGCGTGACGTGGTGCGGCTGAGCCTCGTGATCGGCGCGCTCGGCGTGGTGTTCGGGGACATCGGGACCAGCCCGATCTACACGCTGCAGACGGTGTTCAACCCCGCCGACCCGCACCCGGTTCCGGTCAGCACCGACAACGTGTTCGGCGTGGTGTCGCTGATCTTCTGGTCGGTGATGATCATCGTGACCGTCACCTACGTGCTGCTGGCGATGCGCGCCGACAACGACGGCGAGGGCGGCATCATGGCCCTCATCACCCTGCTGCGCCGCTGGGGCGCGCAACGCGGCAAGCGCGCGGCCGTCGTCCTGGCCGGGCTGGGCATCTTCGGCGCGGCGCTGTTCTTCGGCGACAGCATGATCACCCCGGCGATCTCCGTGCTGTCGGCGGTGGAAGGGCTGAAGGTCGTCTCCGACGGCCTCGACGACTGGATCGTCCCGATCACCGCCGTGATCATCATCGGGTTGTTCCTCGTGCAGCGGCGCGGCACCGCCGCCGTCGGCCGGGTGTTCGGGCCGGTGATGATCGCCTGGTTCGTCACGGTCGGCGGGTTCGGCGTGGCCGGCATCGCCGGGCACCCGGACATCCTCAAGGCGCTCTCGCCGACGTATGCCATCGGGTTCATGGCGGGCCACTTCGACATCGCGTTCTTCGCACTCGCCGCGGTCGTGCTGTCGGTCACCGGCGCCGAAGCCCTGTACGCCGACATGGGCCACTTCGGCCGCCGGGCGATCACCCGCGGCTGGCTGCTGCTCGTGCTGCCCGCGTGCGTGCTCAGCTACCTCGGCCAAGGCGCGCTGATCCTGGAGAGCCCGGCGAACATCAGCAGCCCGTTCTTCCTGCTCGTGCCCTCTTGGGCGCGGCTGCCGCTGGTGGTGCTGGCGACGGCGGCGACGGTGATCGCGTCCCAGGCGGTGATCACCGGGGCCTACTCGGTCGCCGCCCAGGCCGCGCAGCTCGGGTACCTGCCGCGGCTGCGCGTCGCGCACACGTCGGAGACCGAGCGGGGCCAGATCTACGTCCCGTGGATCAACTGGCTGCTCATGGTCTCGGTGCTCACGCTGGTGTTCGCCTTCCGCAGCTCGGCGGCGCTGGCGTTCGCGTTCGGCATGGCGGTCACCGGCACGATCACCATTACGACGTTGCTGTTCTTCTACATCGCCCGATCACGGTGGGGGACCCCGGCGTGGCTGATCGGCGTCGGCGCGACCGTGCTGCTGGCCGTGGACCTGCTGTTCGTCGCGGCCAACCTGACCAAGCTGGTGCACGGCGCGTGGCTGCCGCTGCTGATCGGCCTCACGGCGTTCACGATCATGACGACCTGGCAGCGCGGCCGCCGGATCGTCACCGCCGAGCGCGAACGCCGCGAAGGCGCGCTGCCGGAGTTCGTCGAGGAGCTCCGCGAGGCCCCGGTGCAGCGGGTGCCGGGAACGGCGGTGTTCCTCAACCGCGGCGGCCGGACCGCCCCGCTGGCGCTGCGGGCGAACGCCGAGCACAACCACGTGCGCCACGAGCAGGTCGTCATCCTGTCCCTGGAGACCGAGCCGGTGCCGCGGGTGCCGGCCGAGCAGCGGACGACCGTGCAGGACCTGGGCCACGCCGACGACGGCATCGTCTTCGTCATCGCTCGCTACGGCTACATGGAAACCCCGGACGTCCCCGGCGCGCTCGCCCGGCTGGACCCGGCGCAGACCGAAGGCCGGCTGCAGCTGGACGAGGCGTCGTACTTCCTGTCCAAGATCGAGCTGCAGCGCGGCCCGGAACCGACCATGGCGGGCTGGCGCAAGCGGCTGTTCATCGCCACCTCCTACATCACCGCGGACGCCGCGGAGTACTTCGGCCTGCCGCGGGACCGCACGGTGATCATGGGCTCCCACATCGACGTGTGAGCCCGGCGGGGCGGCGCGTCCGGCGGTCTCAGCGTGCGGCGAGCGCCCGGCGCACCTCGTCCGCGCCCAGCACCACGGGGGAGCGCAGCGATCCGACCTCGCCGATCTCGATCTCGACCACATCGGCCGGCCGCAGCCCGAGATCGAGGGACGGCACGACGGACGTGCCCGTCGAGAGCACGGCGCCGTCGGGGAAGTCGTTGTCGCGCCACAGGTACTCGACCAGTTCGGCCGGTTTGCGGTTCAGCTGCGAGGTGTTGGCGTCGCCGGCGAACACTTCGCGGCCGTCGCGCAGGATCCGCATGCGGAGGCCGAGCGAAAGCGGGTCCGGCACCTCCCACGCCGGTCGCACCCGCGCCGACACCGCGCACGAACCGGTGTAGATCTTGGCCTGCGGGAGGTACAGCGGGTTCTCGCCTTCGATGCTGCGGGAGCTGACGTCGTCGACCACCAGGTACCCGGCGATCTCCCCGGTCGCGGTCAGCAGCAGGCCGAGTTCCGGCTCCGGCACGTTGTTGGCGGAATCGGCGCGGACGGCGATCGGCTCGCCGTCGGTGACCACGCGCCACGCGGGCGACTTGAAGAACAACTCGGGCCGCTCCGCGCGGTACACCCGCGCGTAGACGTCCTGGTCCACGCTCTCCTCGCGGCGGGCCTCCTCCGACCGCAGATAGGTCACCCCGGCCGCCCACACCTCCATCCGGCCGTCCAGCGGTGGCAGCAGGCGGGCTCCGGCCGCGGGCACGGGCTCCCCGGCGGCCTCGGCCAGCGCCCGGATCTCCGCGACCGGCCGGCGCAGCAGGTCGCTCATCGATGCCACCGCGAGCGGCCGCAGCCGCTCACCGGTGAGCAGGCCGACGCGGATTTCGCCGGTTCCGACGGCGAATCGCACCAGGTGGCTCATCCGGGACCTCCTCGTCACCGTCGAACTTACGGAGTGCGAGGCGCGGCGGTCAATGCGACGCGGTGGCCGGGGCCCGGCCGGCACGCGGCGAAGGCCCGTTCCGGCCGCACGGGCGGGAACGGGCCTTCGGTTCGGTCGCGTGCTTTCACCGGCCTTCGGGTGGTGCCGGCATCGGGGCCGGCTGTGCCCCGCGCAGGCGATCCTCGGTCCAGTAGTCCGGGTCGGTGTGCACCGCCGGCCCACCGGTCGCCTCCGGATCGGCGGGTGCGGCCGGACCGGCCGGCGTGGCCGCGCCACCGGCGCTCAGCCACCCGGCGACCGCGGAGGCGCCCAGCGCGACGGCCGCCGCGACCAGCGCCACCACCACGACCCTGCGCGTGCGGGCGGTCACGGGTACCTCCTTACGGGGTGTGGTCCTTCGCCTGGTTGAAGACGTCGAGGACGTGGTTGTCGTAATACGGTCCGGAATTGTTTCCGTTGAGATTGCCCTGCATGGCGCTGATCACGTAGCCGAGGCCGTTCGATTGGTAGTCCTCGAGCCACGGCCCGCCGCTGGAACCGCCGCCGAAATTGCAGCCGAGCCGATAGGCGTTGGCACTCGGCCACCGGTCGGTCGTTCCCCAGCAGTACCACTGCACTTCACCGCTGTCCCGGTCGCCGGGATATCCCGCGATGTGCACGAACCGGCTGTAGCTGCCGTTGACCCGGAAGCCGTGGCCACCCGCCGCGTCGACCACCCGCTGGCCGGAACCGTTGGTGTTGGTCACCACGAACGCGAAGTCCCGCTGCCAGTCGTTGCGCACCGACCACCCGGTGGAGTAGTGGAACCAGTAGGCGGAGAACCGTCCTCGCGGCTCGGAGCCGTGGTCGTAGCCCGGGATGAAGATCCAGTTCAGCATGACCTGCCCGTTGCCGCCACCCACGACCGAACAGTGGCCCGCGGTCACGACGAGCCGTTTCGAGCCGCTGTTCAAGGCGCTGCCGGAGCACATGTACCGCTTGCTGTCCCGCGGGTCGACGAAGTAGATCTTGCCGTTGGTGTAGGAGAACCAGGCGTCCCGGGTCGCCCGGTCGCCGGCCGGGGCCGCCGGATCGGATGCGGTCACGGCCTTCTGCGCCGCGGCCGTGAGTTCCTTGTCGGGCGTGCCGGTGGGTGTGGCGGTGGGTGTGGCGACGGGGGTGGCCGAGGCCAGCCGCTCCGGCGTCCAGTAGTCGCCGACGATCCGCTGGGCGTCCGCGGCGGAGACGGTTCGCTGCGCGTGGGCGCTTTCGTCCCACACGGCCGCGGGAGCGCCGACGATCGAATCGGTCTTCGCCACGGTTTCCGCGGCGGCCGGAACCGTGATCAGTGCCGACGCGGCGAGCGTCAGGCCGGAAATGAAGGCAAGCACGGGTCTTCGCTCGAAGATCATTGTTCCCCTCGATTTGATTTACGACGGCGGCGATTTCGCCGGCCTGCGCAAGACCGTACCGAGATGATTTTGGTCGAACAACCCGCCGGTTGGCACAAGAGCTTGCGCACCACGGCGCATTTCCGGTTGCTCGGTGCCTCCGGCCAGATTTTTCCCACTGATTGCGTGATGCGGAAACCGGCTGCCCGTGCAATCGGCCGTCCCGTGGCACGACCCCGGCCGGCGTTGCGCATGGTGACCGAAATGGACAGTCGCCCGTCCGACGGCAGTTCGGCGGCCGTACGCCCTCGGCGGAGCGGCCGAGGGCGTACGGACGACCGGGAACCGCCGCCGGTCAGGGGAGGACCGGTACCGGGTCGCGCGCCGGCTCGGCGGCCGGTTTCGGAGATGCCGCGACCTCCGGAACCGGGATGAACGGCAGGTCGCCGCGCAGCACCGCGCGGGCGCGGGCGGTGTCCAGCTGGCCGTCCCAGCGCGCGACGGCCAGGGTGGCGACCCCGTTGCCGACGAGGCTGGTCAGTGCGCGGGCTTCGGACATGAACCGGTCGATGCCGAAGATCAGCGCGAGGGCCGCGACCGGCACGTGCGGGATGGCGCTCAGTGTGGCCGCGAGGGCCACGAAGCCGGAGCCGGTGACGCCGGCCGCGCCCTTGGACGTCAGCAGCATGACGGCCAGCATCGTCAGCTGCTGGGTGAAGCTGAGCTCGATGCCGAGCGCCTGGGCGAGGAAGACCCCGCCCATGGTGAGGTAGATCGCGGTGCCGTCGAGGTTGAACGAATAGCCCGCGGGCAGGGTGATGCCCACGACGGGCTTCGCGGCGCCCGCGTGCTCCAGCTTGGCCATCATCCGCGGCAGGACCGGCTCGGTGGAGGACGTGCCCAGCACGATGAGCAGTTCTTCCTTGAGGTAGCGCAGGAACGGCAGCAGGCGCAGGCCGTTGAGCCGCATCACCGTGCCGAGGACGACCAGCACGAAGAACGCCGCCGTGAGCCAGAACGAGCCGACCAGCAGGGCGAGGTGGCGCAGGGTGCCCAGGCCGTAGTTGCCGATGGTGAAGGCCATGGAGCCGAACGCGCCGATCGGGGCGAGCCGCATGATCCAGCGGATGATCGTGAACAGGACCTTGGAGAACTTCTCGATGCCGTCGGCGATGCTGCGGCCGGCCGGGCCGGTGGCGTGCAGGCCGAAGCCGAACAGGACGGAGACGAGCAGCACCGGCAGGATCTCCTGGCCGGTCAGGGCGCCGACCAGGGTGGCGGGGATGATGCCGAGCAGGAAGTCCGCGAAGCCCTCGTGGCTTTGCGTCGCCGTGGCCGGCAGGTGCGCGGTCGACAGGCTCGCGACGTCGACGTGCAGCCCGCTGCCGGGTTTCACGACGTTCACCACGACGAGGCCGATCACCAGCGCGATCGTGGTCAGTACTTCGAAGTAGACGAGCGCCTTCACGCTGACCCGGCCGACCGCGCGGGCGTTGCCCATGGTGGCGATCCCGTGCACGACGGTGCAGAAGATGATCGGCGCGATCAGCATCTTCACCAGCGCGATGAAGCCGTCCCCGAGCGGTTTGAGGCCGGCGCCGAACGAGGGCCACAGCCAGCCGGCCACGGCACCGGCGAGGACGCCGATCAGGCACTGGACGTAGAGGTGGGAGAGCAGGCGACGGAGACGGCCGGTGCCCGTGGCGGCGGCGTTGCGGCTCATGGCGGGCGTCCTTTCTACAGGGGGACGGGGATCGGGACGTGCAGTTCCGCCCGGGCGATGCGCCGGGCGGCCCGGCGCAGCAGCACGGTCCCGGACGCGGTCCGGGCGGTGATCACGCCCGCGGGCGTGCCCAGGCGCAGGGTGCCGTCGGCGGTCGGCCGGGCGATGCGGTGGGCGAGGGTGCCGGGGGTGGCGGCGGCGGTGGCCACGGCGACGGCGGAGGTCAGTCCGATCGCCGGGTGGGGGGCGTGCATGGAGACCATGCGCACGGCGAGGTCGTAGGAATCCGCGGCGACCTCGATGCCTTGGGAGGTGCGGTAGGGCACCGGGTGGGCGATGACGCCGACCTTCGGGACGGCGTGGCTCACCGGCTGTCCCGGCCGGGCAAGCCCCATGGCCAGTGCGGCCTCCGGCCGCAGCGCGGTGAGGGCGGGAACGGCGGCGGCGAACCGCTCGAGGGTGGTGCCGCCGTCGAGCCCGAAGGCCTTGGCGTCGAACAGCGCCGCCGGCGCACCGGCGTCCACCAGGGTCACTTCGACGGTGCCGGCCTCCTCGGGCAGCGCGTCGATCGGGTGCCCGGTCGGCAGCAGTCTGCCGGTGGTCGTCCCGGCCGGCTCGGTGAACCCGAGCAGGACGGGCACGCCCGGTGCCGACGTCCCGGGGATCGTCGCGGTCCCTTCGTCGGGCGCGATCCCGCCGGGGGTGGGGATGGTGCCGGTCAGCCGGGCGCCGGTGTTCACGTTGACCATGCTGACGGTGGTGGCACCGGAGCGGACCGGGACGAGGCCGTGGTGGAGGGCGTAGAGGGCGACCGCGGTGGCGCAGTTGCCGCAGTTGCTGGTCCACTCGACCCGCTCGTCCCCGATGCCGACCTGCGCGAACGCGTACTCGACGGGGTCACCCGGCCGGGCCGGGGTGCGCACGATCGCGGCCTTCGACGTCGTGGAGGAGGCACCGCCGACGCCGTCGATCTGCCGGGGGTCGGCGGCGTTGAAGGCGGCGAGCAGCAGCGCGTCGACGTCCGCGCCCGTCGCGGTCACGTCGTCGTGGTCGAAGATCCAGCACTTGCTGGTACCTCCGCGGATCATTTCGCCCTGCAGACGCAACACGACTGACTCCTGTCCGGGGATGGGGGCGGCTCGGCTCTGCCGCGTTCCACCTTCGACGACGTCTGCGTGAAGTACAATCTCGAAAACCTGCATGGCCATTAAGCTGGACTTAACGCTGGAGGATCGTGGTGCTGGACGTCCGCCGCGTGCTGCTGCTGGTCGAGGTGGCCCGTCGCGGTTCGGTGACCGCGGCCGCGCGCGCTCTGAGCTACACCCCTTCGGCGGTGTCGCAGCAGATCCACCGCTTGGAAACCGAAGCGGCCCAGCCCTTGCTGGAGCGCCACGCCCGCGGCGTCACGCTGACCGACGCCGGCCGAGCTCTGGTCGAACGGGGCGAACGCATCGAGCGCGAGCTCACGGCCATCGAAAACGAGCTGGCGGACTTCGCCGGCCTGCGCGCGGGCGCCTTGCGCGTCGGGACGTTCCCCACGGTGGGCGCCGCCCTGCTCCCGCACGCGGTGACCGCGTTCCGCGACCGGCATCCGGACATCCGGCTGACCGTGCGCAGCAGCCGCATCGCCGGCCTGTGGACGATGCTGGAGAACCGCGAGATCGAACTCTCGCTGATGTGGGACTACGACTGGTGCCGCATCGATCGCGAAGACGCCGTCGTCACCCCGTTGCTCGACGACCCGCCGGCGCTGCTGGTCAGCGACCGGCACCCGCTCGCCGGGCGGCGCAGCGCGGCACTCGCCGACCTCGCCGGCGACACCTGGATCACCCGCGCGGAAAACCACCCGGTGGCCGAGGCGCTGACCCGCAGCTGCCGGGAGGTCGGCTTCGAACCGCAGATCGCCTACGAAGCCCACGACTACCAGGAAGCCCAGGCGATGGTCGCCACCGGGATCGGCGTCGCACTGGCACCCCGGCTGGCCTTGGAGGGAATCCGCCCCGGGGTGAAAGTGCTGCCGCTGCGCCCCGCCACGGCGATCCGCCGCATCCTGCTCGTCCGGATGGCCGGCCACTCGCTGACCCCGGCCGCGCAGGCGTTCAGCGAACTCCTGCGCGAGAGCGCCGCCGCTCGCGCCGGCTGACCGTCCGGCACCGGGGACGAAGCTGCGGGCCGGGGCGGGCCCGCTCGGTCACGGTGCCGGCACCGGTTCGAGGACGACCACCGGAATCCGGCGTTCGGTGTAGGTCGCGTAGTTCGCGTACGGCCGGTAGATCGCCACCGCCCGATCCCACAAACGGGCGCGCTCGGCGCCCTCGGCGACGCGCGGGCGGACTCGCCGTCGTTCGCCGCCGGGGAGCTCCACCTCGGTGGTCGCCATCGCGGTCAGGTTGTGGAACCACGCCGGATGTGCGTCCACGCCGCCTTTCGAGGCGATGACGACCAGCCGCGGCGCGTCGTCGAGGTAGATCAAGGGGCTGACCCGGGCTTCGCCGGACTTGCGGCCGACGTGGTGCAACAGCAGCACGGGGGCGCCGCCGAAGAACGAGCCGCCGACCTTGCCCCGGGTCTTGCGGAACAGGAACGTGTTGAGCCGCGCCAGCTGCCGCTGCACTTTCCAGTAGCGGGACGTCGGTGGGGGAGCCTTGGGCATGAGGACAATCTGTCATAGAGTGACAAATGTCGTCAAGCGACAAGAGTCCGTCGATGACGTCCCGGCCGTATGCTGGCCGGCATGGAGACGCTCGGCCTGCGGGAACGGAAGAAGCGGCGGACCCGGGAGGCGCTGATCGACGCGGCCCAGGAACTGTTCTGCGCCAACGGGTTCGAGGCCACGACCATCGACCAGATCGCCGAAGCGGTCGAAGTCTCCTCGCGGACGTTCTTCCGGTACTTCTCCTCGAAGGAGGACGTCGCGCTGGCCCTCGCCGACGAACAGATCACCGCGGTGCTCGAGGCGTTCGCGGCGCAACCGGCCGGCCTGCCGGTGCTGACCGCGTTGCGGACCGCCGCGGTCGAGGTCATCCGGGCGTACGAGGCCGACGCGCGCTTCCACGGCCTGCAGGACCTGATCTCGGTCAGCCCGGCGCTGACGGCCGCGCGCCTCGAGCGGGCGATCGCCCGGTTCGACGAGGTCGCGGGGTTGGTCGGCGCCCGGATGGGCGTCGATCCGGCGGTGGACCCCCGGCCGTACCTGGTGGCCTCGGTGGCGCTGTGCGCGGTGCCGCCCGCCATCGTCGCCTGGCGGGCGGCGGGACGGCCGGGGCCGGAGTCCGAACTGACCGGGCAGGCCTTCGACCTGCTGGGCGCCGGCCTGGATTACCCCGCGGCCCGGTGACCGCGGCGGGCCGTCCGCTCGCGGCGAGGGAGACGGCCCGCCGGGGGTCAGCCGCGAGCCGCGGCCACCGCGGCGGCGGCCGGCTGGCCGGTGGCCGGCGGCATCAGCTTCGGGTACACCTTCTGGAACTTCTCGATCATCGTCGCGGACGGGATGATCCGGTTCGGGTTGGCCTGGCTCGTCGCCTGCTTCTCGCCCCAGGCACCGGCGGCCTTCCGCTGGTCGGGGGTGCCGTGGCTGTGGTAGCAGTCACCGATCGAGGCGTCGAGGTAGCTGACCTCCTGCTGGATGCGGGCGTTCCAGGCGAAACCCTTGGCGTGCGCGACGAAGTAGCCGCCGTAGGCGTCGGGGCCCATTTCCGACGATTCGTTGCGCGGGTGGTTGTCGTGGGCGAAGTCGACCTGGTGGCCGTATTCGTGGCCGAGCACGGACTCCACCGAGACGTCGTCGAACCCGAGGACCTCGACCGTGTCGAGCAGGCCGTCGCCGAGGGCGATGCGCTTGCCGCCGAGGCTGTCGGCCGGGGCGGCGAACGCGTTCAGGGTGAGCAGCGGGTGGCGGCCGCCCTGCAGGGTCGGGATTTCGTAGAGCACCTTGGTGGCGAGCGCGGCGGCCGCCTTCACCTTCGCCGGCGCGAGACCGAGGCTGAAGGTCTGCGCCATCTTCGCCTGGCTGCCGAGGTCGGTGCCCTTCCAGGCGACGAGCTGGATGTTCCAGCTTTCGATGTCCCAGAACCCGCGCAGTTTGTCGATCGCGGTGGTGGCGCGGGCGGTGTACTGGCCGTCGGTGCCGAAGACCTGTGGTGTCCGGTCGGACGTGACGCCCAGGACGTAGAGCTGGCTGAGCCCGGTCAACGCGTCGAGCGCCCGGCCTTCGAGCGGGGTGAGCTGCGACGCGAGCTTGTTCGCGTACGTCAGCAGCGAACCCTCGGTGCAGCCCGGGATCGGGCCGTCCGCGGCCCGGCTGCGGGGGCCGATCCGCGGGATGGGCGACTCGATGAGCCGGTCGACGCCGCGCAGCGCGTCCGCGGGCAGGCCGTTGTAGAGGTCGGTGACGTCCTGGTACAGCTGCGCGACGTCCTCTTCGACGGTGGATGGTGCGGCCGCGGCGGCGGGCACGGCGGTGGCGAGCACGAGTGCCACCGCGGTGCCCGCGGCCGCGAGCGTCTTGCCGAGGAATCTGGTCCGGTCGGGCAAGGTGGTTTCCCCTCTTCGGTTCCGGTTGAAGATCACCAAGCACCGCCACGCTAGGACGGTTACTGGCGGTGGAACCGGCGCCGGGAAAGGAACCCCGGAATGGCTCACGCCTTTCGGAGGGTTTTCACCGTGCGGACCTCGGCCGAAAGTACTAGGCGCGGGACGGTTGATCGCCGGGTGTAACTCAGTAGGGATTGCCGGGCACGTTGAGGCGTGTCTGGTAGAGACCGAAGCCGCCACCGGGCGCGCTCGACGTGATGTACAGGGTTCGCCCGTCCGGCCCGCCGAACGCCGCGTTGGTGCTGGTGCGGCCGGCGGAGACGGTGCCGAGCTGCGCGCCCGAGGGCGAGAAGACGTGCACGAGCCCTTCGCTGTTGGACACCCAGTACAGGTTGCCCGCGCAGTCGACGGTCGCGCCGTCGGGCGTCCGGATGTTCGCGAACGTCGTCCCGCCGCCGGTGGTGCCGTCGGGGCGGACCGGGTATTTCATGATCACGTCGCCGCCGGTGGCTCCCACGTAGAGCGTCTTGCCGTCGGGGGACAGGACGACGCCGTTCGGCTGGCGCAGCGTGTCGTCGACGAGGCCGACCACCCCGTCGTGGACGCGGAAGACGCTGGTGCGGCCGCCTTGTTCGTCGGCGCGGTTGCCGCGCTGGTAGTTGGGATCGCTGAAGTAGACGGTGCCGTCGCGGGCGATGGTCAGGTCGTTCGGCGAGTTGAACGCGTGGCCGGGGGCGCCGGCCGCGACGGTCGTCCGGCTGCGGTCGGTCAGGTCGTAGGCGGAAACGGTGCGGTTGTCGTGCGTGGCGGCGAGCACCCGCGTGCCGTCGGGGGTGATCGCCAGGCCGTTGCTCCCGGAGCCGGCGATGAAGGTTTCGAAGGTGGCCGGCGGGGTGTACCGGAGCACGGCGGAGGGCTGCACGCCCTGGGGGCCGGTGGCGTTCTGCATGTCCGACACCAGCAGGGTGCCCGTCCGCTGGTCCCAGGTGGGCCCTTCGAGGAAGGTGAAGCCTCCTCGCACGAGCCGGGACGTGACCGCCGGGCTCGGCAACGGCGAGCCGTAGGTCGTTCCCGGGGTGCACGGCGAACTCGTGGTGGTGCCGGACGCCGGGGGCGCCACCGCGCCCGCGACGACGACCGCCGCCGCCGTCACCGTCCACATGCGACGGTGCGGCGCTGTCCTGCGGTGAGCCATGACGGCTTTCCTTTCGTGAGCGGGGGTCAGTGTCCGAGCTCGACCTTGAGGATGCTTTCGCTGCTGTTGTTCGGGATGCTGTCCTTGTCGCCGCGGGTGCTGGTGGTCAGCCACAAACCGCCGTCGGCGGACGGTTCGACGGTGCGCAGCCGCCCGTACGTGCCGTTGAGGTACTGCTGGACATCGGTCAGGCTGTCCCCGGAGATTTCGGCCCGGTACAGCCGGGCTCCGCGCAGGCAGGCGATGTAGAGGGCGTCGCGGACCACGGCGATGCCGCTGCACGAACCTTCGGCGACGGGGTAGGTGTGCTTGGGCGCGACGAAGCCGGCCCGGCCGCAGTCGCCCGTGGTGCCCTCGCAGAGGGGCCAGCCGTAGTTGCCGCCGCGGACGATCAGGTTGGTCTCGTCCATGACGTTGTTGCCGAATTCCTGTTCCCAGAGCCGCCCCTGGGAGTCGAAGGCCAGGCCCTGCGGGTTGCGGTGCCCGTAACTCCACACCGGGGTGCCGAAGGGGTTGTCCGAGGGCACGGTGCCGTCGCGGTTGATGCGCAGGACCTTGCCCGCGAGATTCGCGAGGTCCTGGGCCCAGTCGCCGTTCTGGCCGTCGCCGGTCGAGACGTAGAGCTTGCCGTCGGGCCCGAACCGCAGCCGGCCGCCGTTGTGGTACTTGTTGCGCGGGATGCCGGTGAGCAGCACCTGCGGGGTGCCGGTCAGCACGCCGCCGCTGTAGCGGACGCGCACCACGCGGTTGTCGGTCGAGCTGGTGTGCATGACGTACAGCCACGGGTCGGCCGCGAAGTCGGTGGCCACGGCGAGCCCGAGAACCCCGCCCTCACCGTCGGTTCCCGCCACGTTCGGCAGCCGCCCGGCCACGGTCTTCGTGCCGGTGGCGGGGTCGAGGCGGACGATCTCGAAGGTGTCGCGGCGGCCGAAGAGCACCTGCCCGTCGGGCAGGGTGGTCAGCCCCCACGGCAGGTCGGTTTCGGTGGTGACGCGGGTGACCGAGCACAACGCCGTGGCGCAGGCGGAGCCCGTGGTGACGGTGACCTCGGTGCTCGGGGCCGACCGGTTGCCCTGCGCGTCGCGCGCCCGCACCTGGTAGCGGTAGCGGGTGCTCGCGGCCAGGCCGCTGTCGGTGAACGAGGTCGCGGCCGCACCGCTGGTCGAGCCGGCCACGGTGCTGTCGCGAAGCACCTCGTAGCCCGTGACGCCGATGTTGTCGGTGGCGGCCGTCCAGCGCACGGTGACCGTGGTGCCCGCCGCGGCCGCCGTCACGCCGGTGGGGGTGGTGGGCGGCTCGGTGTCGCTCTGGCACTGCGGCACGGTGAGGGTGACCGTGCGGCTGGCCTGGGAGACGTTGCCCGCGGCGTCGCGGGCGTTGACGTACAGGCCCCAGGTGGCTCCCGGTACGGTGGTCAGCCGCGCGGACAGCGCGGTGCCCGGCACCGACGTCATGAGCTGCCCGTCGTGGTAGATGTCGTAGAAGGCCACCCCGACGTCGTCGGACGACGGCCACCACGAAAGCGTCACCCCGGTGCAGGTCAGGTTCGAGGTGCGGGGGTTGGCCGGCGCGGTCGGCGGCGTCGTGTCGGCGGCGGTGGCGGCCGGCGCGGCCGGTGACGGCAGCACGACACCCATGCTCACCAGCACCACCGTGCACACCGCCCGGAAGCCCGAGCGGTTCGTTCCCGGGATAGCTCGCATGGTGTTCCTCTCTCACGGAATGCGAGGTGATCAACCCGGCTGGGAGCGCTCCCAGCCGTACCGTAGCGCAAATGGTTTGCCGCCGACAAGGCCGGTGGGCAGATATCCAACCGCACCCGCTGGTGTGGAAGGTGTGCCCGCGGAAGGCCTCGATGCCGGGGATGCCGGGCAGCTTCGGCCGCGTGAGGAGCCTCGGCTTCGACCCCGATGACCTGCGCCGGAGGTACCGAGCCGAACGCGACCGGCGGCTGCGCCCGGACGGGGCCGCCCAGTACCGCCGGACGGACGGCGAGTTCGGCTACTACGCCACCGATCCCTACACCGGCCGCGTCGACCGGGCGGCGAGGCAGGACCGGGTCGAGGCGGTAGTGGTCGGCGGGGGGTTTCGGGGGCCTGCTCACCGCGGCGCGCCTGCGCCAGGCCGGTGTCCAAGACATCCGCTTGGTCGATGGGGCCGGCGACTTCGGCGGCACCTGGTACTGGAACCGCTACCCCGGCATCCACTGCGACATCGAGTGCTACGAATACCTGCCGCTGCTGGAAGAAGTCGGCTACGTCCCGAAGTGGCGGTACGCGCCCGGCGAGGAGATCCGGCTGGGCGGACATGCCGTCCCTTCCGGGGCGGGGCGGCGAGGGGCCGAGACCGATTAAATCAATTGCTTGACTCGAGCGTGCCGGATGCCGCCCCTCCGTGGCCGGGGCCGCTTCAGCCGATGGTGATCTCCTTGCCGGTGCTCGGGACGCCGTGCGCGTCGAGGGCGTACAGCAGGTAGCGGCCCGGCGGTGCGACACCCGAAGCCGCGGGGACGGTGATCCGGTGAGCGGTCGGGCTCAGCGTCGTCGGGGTCAGCGGGATCCGGCGCTGGTCGGTGTCGACGGTGTGGGTCGCCGAGCCGACCCGCATGAGCGCGAAGGCGGTGACCGCGCGGTCGGTGCCGAGGGTCAGGGTCGCGCCGCCGGCCGCCGTTGCCGGTGCGGAGGTGATGGCCGGGCGGGGTTTCGGGGTGCCGTCCGGGTTGAGCAGGTACGGCGGGGTGAACACCTGGCCGTCGAAGTGGTTGGTCGCGCAGTTCCCGCAGAGCCCGCCGCCGCCGGAGAACACGCGGCCGTCGGGCAGGAGGTTGGCCACCGAGTGGTAGGTGCGGGGCACCGCCATCGGCGCGAGCCGGGTGAACCGGCCGGTGGCCGGGCTCCACAGTTCCGGGGTCAGCACGGCGGTCTGGTCGCTGAAGGGCACCGCGCGGGCCTGGCCGCCGATGACGAGGACGGTGCCGTCGGGGAGCACGACGCTGGTGGCGAACGCCCGCGCGAACGCCATGTCGCCCACGCGCGCCACTTCGGCGGTGCCGCCGGTGAGGTCGATGGTGTGGGCGCGGTTGGTGGCGTCGGAGTTGTCGTAGGCGGGCGCGCCCCCGACGGTGAGGATCTTGCCGACGTCGTACATGACGGCGTTGCCGTTCATGGCGTCCGCGCTGTCGCCGCGTGCCCCGGCGTCGGTCACCGAGCCCGCCCCGGTCGTGGACACCCAGTGCATCCGCGTGCTGGGCCCGGCGTGGAAGACCCGGCCACCGTCGGCGGCGAACAGCCAGGCGTGGTTGTCGGCGCGGAAGACGCCCCGCGGATCGGCGGTGAAGAACGGTTCCGGTGCCACGCCCGGCAGCTTCCGCCAGGTGTCGGCGGCGGGGGAGTAGACCTCACCGGCCTTGCCGCCCCGGCCGCCGCTCCACGACCCGCCGACGGTGAACACTTCGCCGGTGGAGAGCGTCACCTGCGACTGGTAGCCGCGGGCGGTGTTCATCGGCGCCGCCGCGGTCCAGGCGTTCGTCGCGGGGTCGTAGATGCTGGCCTGCCTGGCGTCGCTGCCGCCGGTGACCAGCACCCGCCCGTCGGCGAGGACCGAGAGGCCGGGGCAGAACATGTCGTGCCCGGTGTCGTCCACGCGCCGCTGGGTGACCTCGCCGGTGGTCAGGTCCATGATCGCGGTCTGGGTGTAGCCGTGCGCTCCGCCGTAGTTGTCCGCGGCGTAGGCCGACCAGGTCAGCAGCTTGTTCCCGGGCAGCAGGGCGGAGGCCACCGGGACGAGGGGGAACCCGACGGTCGGGCCCCACTGCCCGGTCTTGCCCGGGTCGGGGGCGGTGGTGGCGGAGAGGACGTCGATCTCGGCCGCGGCCGTCGCCGGGCCGCGGCCGCCGGCTTCGGTGAGCGCGGTCAGGCGGACGTAGCGGGCCACGGCTTCGGGGAACCGCGCGGTCTTCACCGCGGTGTCGTCGGGCCAGGCCCCCGCGGCCGCGGGGGCGAACGTGGTGCCGTCGGCGCTCGTCTCGACCCGGTACCGGCCGATGGCGCCGTCGGGCCGGTCACCGGGCGGCCGCACCTGGACGCCGGTGACCACCTCGGCGGCCCGCAGGTCCAGGGTGATCGAGTGCGGCAGCGGGGCGGCCGGCTTCGAGCGCCAGGCCGTGCCGGGGTCGCCGTCCAGCACGTTCGCGGCCGGGCCGGACAGATCCTGGTCCGAAGCGGTCGCGGTCCAGCCGGTGCGCGGCAGCGGGCCGGCACCGGCCGGTCCCGGTGCCGGGCCGTAGGCGTGGAACTCCACCGCCGAGGCGGTCTTCGCCGTGGTGACGCGGATGTGGCGGGCGAAGGTGTCGAGCCGGACGGCCTTGGGCGTGCCGTCGTCGGCCCAGGTGCCGGTGGCGGCGGTGGCGAAGGTCGTCCCGTCGGTGCTCGTGGCCACGGTGAAGCCGCCGGCGCGCTCGAGGGCCGCCGGGGTGAGGACGATCGCGGTGATCCGCTGCTCCTGCCGGACGTCGACGGTGAACGACGTGCCACGCCAGGCGGTGGCGAGGTCGTTGTCCAGCACCGCGGGGGCACTCGACGTCCAGCCCACGCGCGAGAGCGGTGCCGGGGCGCCGGGGAGCGGGCCGAGCAGCGAGATCTCCGCCGCCGAGCTGAACGGGCCGCGGCCGCCGGCCTCGGTGAGCGCCGTCAGCCGGACGTAGCGGGCGGTGACCACGTGGTCGAACACGGCGTCCTGGACGGCGTTCGCGTCGGGCCAGGCACCCGAGGAAACGTCGGTGAAGGCCGCGCCGTCGGCGGAGACGGCGATCCGGTACTCGCCGACCCGGCCGTTGGCCCCCGTCGGGCGGGGCCGGTAGAGCAGGCCGCCGACCGCGGTGGGCCGGCCGAGGTCGAGGGTGAGGTGGTGGGGGAGCGGGGTCGCCGTGCTGTAGCGGGAATGCCAGATCGTGCCCGGATCGCCGTCCACGGCGTTCGACGCCACGTCGTGCCCGCGCGTCGTCTCCTCGTCACTGGCGGCCGCGGTCCAGCCGGCCCGGTCCAGCACCGTCATCGGCACCGGCGCGCCCGGGGCGCCGAGCACGTCGAGTTCGGCGACCGCGGCGTAGGGGCCGCGGTTGCCGGCTTCGGTGAGCGCGGTCAGCCGGACGAACCGCGTCCCGGTGACGGCGAAGGACATCGTCTTGGGCGCGGCGTCGTCGGCCAGGGTGCCGGCGGCCACCGGGGTGCCCCAGGTCGTGCCGTCGAGGCTCAAGCGGACCTCGTAGCGGCCGATCGCGCCCCGCCCGCCACCGGGCCGCGGCGTGGCGACCAGGCCGGAAACCACGCGGGTGGCCCGCATGTCCACGGTGACCGACTGCGGCAGCGCGCCGGTGGACTCCCAGACGGTCGCGGTGCCGCCGTCGAGCAGGGACGCGGGGGAGCCGCTCGTCGCCGAGGCCGTCCAGCCGGTCCTGGGGAGCTTGGTGGCCGTCGGGACCATGGCCTGGGCGTTGGCCACCACGTGCCCACCGTGCGGGTCGGGTCCACCCGCCCCGTCGTGCCGTCCCACGAGCAGCGAAGCCACGACGACGCCTGCCAGAACCGGACCACCGAACCGCCACACCATGCGCACGACGCGCACATCGCCGCCCTTGATCAAGATGTTTCACCTCGGCGAGCCGGATCACGACGATTGCTCCGAACGGCGGCACTCCGCGCCGTCCTCAGTCCGAAAAGGACGGAAGGCGCCCGCCCGGTCCGGCCCTTCGCAGGATCGCCGGGCTGCGCTACTGTCGGGGGAAACCGCATACTCCGGGGGGAAATCATGCGTCGGCTGGCCGGCTCCGCTGCTTGCGTCGTTCTGCTGTTCGCCGGAACGGCGACCGGTACCGCTGCCGCCGCCGGACCGGACCCGCGGCAGGCCGCCCTCGAAGCCGCCGTGCAG
Source organism: Amycolatopsis sp. NPDC005003 (assembly GCF_053600695.1). Lineage (NCBI taxonomy): Bacteria > Bacillati > Actinomycetota > Actinomycetes > Pseudonocardiales > Pseudonocardiaceae > Amycolatopsis > Amycolatopsis sp. NPDC005003. Next base: position 117,231 of record NZ_JBSGAI010000010.1, read on the forward strand.
GCCGGGAACGTGGGAATGGTCGCGATCGCGGCGGATCCGGCCGGCCGGTGGCGCGGGCGCGCCGGGGTCGCCGACGTCGTCACCGGGGCGAAACCCGACACCGGCGGGCGGTTCCGCGTCGGCAGCGTGTCCAAGACGTTCACGGCGACCCTCGTGCTGAAGCTCGCGGCGAAGGGCAGGCTGGGGCTGGACGAGCCGATCGCGAAGTACCTGCCCGGCCTGCTGCCCTACCCGGAGCCGATCACCGTCCGCCAGCTGCTGCAGCACACCAGCGGCCTGCCGCGTGACCTGGCGCCGCAGTACACCTGGACGACCGCGGAAGAGGTGGACACCGAGCGGTTCGTGCACTTCGGCGAGGTGGAGGCGATCCACGACAGCACCGTGCAGCCGCTGCTGTTCCCGCCGGGCACGGGCTGGTCGTACTCCAACACCGGCTACAACGTGCTGGCCCTGCTGGTGGAGAAGCTCACCGGCCGCCGGTTCGAGCAGGTGCTCGCCGACTGGATCACCGGCCCGCTGCACCTGGCCGACACCTTCCTGCCGCGAGACTTCCCGCTGGTGCCGCGCCCGGCCATCCGCGGCTACGAGCAGCTCTACCCCGCGCCGCACGGGCTGACCGACGTCACCGCGTACAACCTCAGCCGCTACTTCGGTGCCGGCAACGTCATCTCGAGCGCGGCCGACCTGAACCGCTTCTTCGAGGCGTTGCTGGGCGGCGAGCTGCTGCCGCCCGGCCTGCTCGCGCAGATGAAGACCACGGTCCCGTGGCCGGGCCAGGGCGGGCTGCTCGCCTACGGGCTGGGCCTGATGCGCCTCTCCCTGTCCGGGATCTGCGGCCCCGGCGCCCCCGACGTCTGGGGCCACGCCGGGGACGTCCCCGGGTACAACACGTGGAGCATGAGCGACGGCACCACCCGCCGGATCACGGTCGCGTCCAGCCCGGACCTGTCGGCTTCGCCCGAAGCGGCGTCCGGGCGGGTCCTGGCGATGGTGACGGAGTTCTGCACCCCGGATCTCACGGCCGCGCGGGAACCCGCCGCCCGGCTCGAAGCGGCGGTGCGCCGCGGCGGCCGGTGAGGGGCAGGCGCAGCCGGAACCCGCTGTCGACGGCGGGTTCCGATGCCGCCGCCACCCCGACCGTGCACCCACTCTCGCCGGGCGCGGTCTTGGTCCACCACCCGGCGCCCGAAGGTCCGGGTCGTGCCGATCGGCGGGGAGTTCGGGTCGGGTCGCCGGTGTCCGCGCGGCTGCGGTAGTGGCCGCGGCACGTCCGTTCGGGGCGCGTTCCGCCGGGTGCGGGCAGCGCCACAATCAGTCCTTTGTGGACTCTCCAGTCGTGCTGCGGCGCCCGGTCCGCGGTGCGTGGCACAGCGATCCGGTTTGTCGCTACGATCACCGGGCCGCCGGACCACGCGCGGGGCGGGATTCGCGCGGCCGGCTGCTCTGTTCGGACCAGGGACGTGACCCGAGCCGGTGCTTCCCCGGCACGCGGAACGTGGGGGGTGCGGAGGGCGGATGACGGGTCGGCAGGCACCGGGCGTCGACGTCCGGGTGCTCGGGCCGTTCGAAGTCGAGGCCGACGGCGGGCTGTTCGACCCGGGCGGTCCGCGGCTGCGGGCGGTGCTGGCGCTGCTCGCGGCCCACGCCGGCCGGCCCGTGAGCGTGTCGCTGCTGGTGTCCGAGCTCTGGGGGCCCGAGCCGCCGGCGGATGCCGGGCGGACCGTCCGCACCTACGTCTCGCGCCTGCGCCGGGCGATGCCGCCGGTGGCCGGGCTGATCCACACCCGGGCGCCGGGGTACGTCCTGCTCGAGCCGGAGACCGTGGACGCGGTGCGGTTCCGGCGGCTGGCGCGGGCCGGTCGCGCGGCGCTCGCGGACGGTGCGGCCCCGGTCGCCCGCGAACGGCTGACCGCGGCGCTGGAGCTGTGGCGCGGGACGGCCTACCACGAGTTCGACGGGATCGCCGCCCTGGAGATGGAGCGGACCCGGCTGGAGCGCGAACGCCTCGACGCGGTCCAGGACCGCATCGAAGCCGACCTGTCCGCCGGGGCGGGCGTCGAACTCGTCGCCGAGCTGACGGAGCTGACCGCGGCCCACGCCGGGCACGAGCGGCTGTGGGGACAGCTGATGACGGCCCTGTACCGCGCGGGACGGCAGGCCGACGCGCTGGCCGCCTTCCGGCAAGCCCGGCACGACCTGCTGGAGCACGCCGGGGTGGAGCCGTCCGCCGAGCTGACCGACATCCAGCGCCGCATCCTCGAACACGATCCGCGGCTGCTGGCCGCACCCCGGCCCGAGCCCGCGGTGGTGACCGCGCGGCCGGCCCAGCTGCCGCCCGCGGTGCCGGGCTTCACCGGGCGGCTGGCCGAACTCGCCGCCCTCGACGCCGCGGCCGGGGCAGCGGCGGGCACGGTCGTCGTCCTCGCCGTCTGCGGCACGGCGGGCGTGGGCAAGACGGCGCTGGCGGTGCACTGGGCGCACCGCGCCGTCGCCGGGTTCCCGGACGGGCAGCTCTACGTCGACCTGCAGGGCTTCGACCCCGGCGGCGTGCTGGCGGCGGAGGAGGCCCTGAGCGGTTTCCTGACCGCCTTGGGCGTCGCCGCCGACCGGCTGCCGGACTCCCTGCGGGCCCAGGTCGCGCTGTACCGCAGCCTGACCGCCGGAAAGCGCATCCTGGTCGTGCTCGACAACGCCCGCGACGCCGCGCACGTCCGCCCCCTCCTGCCTGCCGAGCCGGGCTGCGCGGTGGTCGTCACCAGCCGCGACGACCTCGCCGGCCTGGTGGCGCGCGACGGCGCCCGCCGGATCGGGCTGGAGGTGCTGGCGCCCGGCGAAGCGGTCGAACTGCTCCGGCGGCTCGTCGGCGACGGGATCGCGGGCCCGGCGGAGCTCGGCGACCTGGCCGCGCAGTGCGCCCGGCTTCCCCTCGCCCTGCGGGTGGCCGCCGAACTCGTCTCCCGGCGTGGCCGCATCGCCCTCGAGGACCTCGCCGACGAGCGGCACCGGCTGGACTTCCTGGACGCCGGGGCCGACGCCGAGACCGCCGTGCGGGCCGTGTTCTCCTGGTCGGAACGGCACCTGCCGCCCGCGGCGAACCGCCTGTTCCGGCTGCTGGGCCTGCATCCCGGCCAGGACATCGACAGCGCCGCCGTCGCCGCGCTCGCCGGTGCCGGCGCCCACGACGTCCGCCTGCTGCTCGGCGTGCTGGAGGGCGCCCACCTCGTGGAGGCGCCGGGCGCCGACCGCTGGACGATGCACGACCTGCTGCGGGCCTACGCCCGCGAACGCGCGCAGCAGCGGCTCCCCGAATCCGACCGGCGAAGCGCGCTGAAGAACCTCTACGAGTTCTACCTTTCCCGCGCGCTGGACGCGATGGACGCCCTGTTCCCGGAGGCGGTCCGGTGGCGCCGCGGCGACGCCGGTCCGGTCCGGCCGGCGGCCATGTCGGCGGTCGCCGCGAAGGCGTGGCTGGACACCGAACGGCGCACCCTCGTCGCGATCACGCGCACCGCGGACGGCGAGCTCGCCGGGTACGCCGTCAAGGTGGCGCGGGCGATCGACCAGTACCTGAGCGTCGGCTACCACAACGCGGAAGCGTTCTCGGTCCACCAGCGCGCGCTCTGGGCGGCCGAGCGGCTCGGCGACCGGGCCGGACAGGCCCGCGGGCTGCTGGAACTCGGGCGATCGCACGCCCGCTCCGGCGCCTACGGCGACGCCGGCGAACACTACCGGCGCGCACTGGAGCTGTTCCGGCAGCTCGGCGACCGCGCCGGGGAGGTGCGTACCCTGATCGCGCTGAGCCACAACGAAGGCCGGGCCGGCCGGTCCCACGACGCGCTCGCCGGCTACGGACAGGCGCTCACCCTCAGCCGCGAGATCGGCGACCACGCCCAGGAGGCCGTCGCGCTGGCCAGCATCGGGCAGGTGCAGCACAGCCTGGGCCGGCACGAGGACGCGGTTTCGTGTTACGAAAAGGCGGCCGCGATCTACACCGAGACGGGCCAGCGCGTCGGCCTGGGCCGGATCCTCAACGACCTCGGCAACGCCCTGCAGAGCTACGGTCGGCTGCCCGAGGCCTACGACCACCACCAGCGCGCGCTGCGGATCCTGCACGACATCGGCGACCGCGCGGCCGAATCGATCGCGCACACCGACCTCGGCCGGATCTGCTCGCGGTGGGGGCGGCACGCCGAGGCGCTCGAGCACCACCACCAGGCGCTCGCGGTGTTCTCGGAGATCGGCGACCCGGTCGGCGAGGCGGAGGTGCTGGTCAACCTCGGCAGCGCCTACGAGCGCATGGGCCGGTACCCCGAAGCGGGCGACGCGCACCAGCAGGCGCAGATCCTGGCCGCGAAGCTCGGCGACCGCCGGCTCGAATGCGCCGCGCTCAACGGGCAGGGCCGGGTGGCCGGCGCGGCCGGCCACCGCACCGACGCCCTCGGGTACCACGAACAGGCCCTGGCCCACGCCCGGACGATCGAAGACCGCGAGCAGGAAGCCCGGTCGCTGGACGGGATGGCGGCCGTCCACGCCCGCTCCGGAGCGGTGCCCGAGGCACGCCGGCTGTGGGCGGCGGCCCTCCGGATCTACGACGAGCTGCACATGCAGGACGCCGCTGAGGTACGGCAACGGCTCGACGAGCAGTGGTGACGTCGTGGCGGCGGGCCGGCCGCCCCGGACCGTCCGATGAGGACTGTCGCTTGTGTCCACCCGATCCCGATCGTCCCGGTCCCACCTGATCCCGCCGCGGGGTTGACAGGACCGTGCCGGGGACGAAGACTGTGCGCCGGAAATGTTATCGCTAACAATTCGAGGTAGGTCGTGCGCGGACAGCGTTGCGGTGGCCGGCTTCCGGTGGTGGTGACCGCGATCCTCCTCGTGGTCCTGGGTGCGCCGGGTGCGTTCGCGCAGTCCGGGGGCCGGGACGTCACCGCCGACGTGCTCGCGAACCGGGACGTGACGCTGAGCGGGGACACGGTCGTGCGGCTCGCCGGCGGCGTCACCACGTACACGGGGGTGCTCAGCGGCGAAGGCGTCTTCACCGTCGGCGGAACGGGCACCCTGGTGCTGGTGAAGAACAGTGACTTCACGCTGCCGGCCGACCGGCGCCGCCAGAAGATCGTCACCGTGGGCGGCAACCATCCGGTGACCACGATCGCGAACCCCGACCCGCCCGCGGTGATCGTGCAACGCGGGGCGACCCTCCAGTACGGGAGCGGATCGGGCGGCGACGGCGTCATCGGGCATTTCGCCCAGGCGCCCGGGGTTTCGCTGAACACGCTGAACCACCAGGTCGACGGGACGCTGGACCTCGCCGTGCACCGGGCGGTGAGCCTGGGCGTGCTCAGCGGGACCGGGCTCGTCAAGCAGCGGCGGGGCACGTGGCCAGGCATCGAACTGCCCGGTACGCACCCGTTTTCGGGGACGCTGTACGTCGGTACGGTCGCGGACTACGGCAGCGTGAACTACCTCACCGCCATGCCGAACGTGCGCAAGGTGGTCAACCAGGGGTCGTTCATCCACAACGCCCCGGACGGCGAGGTGGTCACCGACGCCGCCGACATCTATTCGCAGTTCTACGGCAACGACATCAACTTCCACACCTGGGGTTCCGGGGTGGTGCGGATGTCGGGTGTGTACAGCTGGTCGGACAACGGGTCGGACACCGCTCCCGCGCTCAGTGACCCGACCCGGAACTTCGCCGCCGTGCCGCACCGGGACAACAAGCGCGGTATCAACATCGAGGGTGCCACGGTGACCTGGGGCGACGGTACGCACCACCGCTTCTTCCTGCCGGGCAACGAAAACACCGTCTACGTCAACATGCACGCGGACCCGGGCGGCGCCCGCAGCGTGCTGACGTTCGACTACAACGGCCCGGTCACCCTGGACGCGCCGATCTCCGGCGGGAAGTACCACGACACGATGGCGGACGTCGGCCGCGGCGACGTCGTCGTCGCGGCGACCCGCGGCAACGCGGTCACCTTCACCGCGCCGCAGAACTACGACGGCGACACCACGATCGGCGCCGGCGCGTCGCTGCGGCTGGGTGACGGCAGCCCGGACGGTGACAGCTCGCTGCTGCCGACCGGCAAGGTCGTCGACAACGGCGAGCTGATCGTGCAGAACGCCACCAAGGGAACCGCACTGGCCCGGATCGGCGGCACGGGCTCGGTGACCCAGGCCGGCCCGGCCACCACCACCCTGACCGGTGAGCTCACCTACACGGGCCGGACCACGGTGAAGGCCGGCACGCTCGCGGTCGACGGCGGTTCCCTCGCCGCGAGCGCCGCGGTCGACCTGCCGGCGGCCGGGGCGACGCTGGACCTGACCCGGGCCGGCGCCACGACGGTCGGCAACCTCTCCGGCGCCGAGGGCAGCACCGTGGCGGCCGGCCGGACGCTGACCGTCCGGGCCACGGCCGCGACGACGTTCGGCGGTGCACTGACCGTCTCCGGCACGGTGACCAAGACCGGCCCCGAAACGCTCACCCTGACCGGCAAGCACACCACCCCGGACAGCACCTGGGCCGTCCGGGACGGAACGCTCGCGCTGACCGGATCCGTCCAGGTGCGGCAGCTCGCGGTGCAGCCCGCCGGGAAGTTGCGGGCCGGCGGAACGGTGGCGGGCGCGGTGGACAACGCCGGGACGGTCGAGGCGACCGGCCTGACCGTGCGCGGCGCCTACACCCAGCGGCCCGGCGCGCGGCTCACCGGCACCCGGATGACCGTCACCGGTCCGGTGACGCTCGCGGGCACCTTCGCGCCGGATCCGGCGCAGGGCCCCGGCGTGCTCCTCGACAACCAGGGCCCCGGCCCGGTCGCGGGCACCTTCGACGGACTCCCCGAGGGCGCGGCCGTCGGCGCGCTCCGGCTCACTTACCACGGCGGCGACGGCAACGACGTCGCGCTGACCGGCGAGGCCGCCGCGGTCCGGCCGGACGGCGCGGTGGCGCAAGCCGCGACCGTGGCGGGTTCCGGGCCGGTGTGGTGGTTTTCGGCGGCCGGCGCGCTGGTCGTGCTGATCGCCGGCGGGATCGTGGTGCGCAGGCGGGTGCGGGGCCGCGGCTGAGTGCCGACCGGGTCCGCTCTCCGGCGTGTGTCAGTACGGTTCGTGGTCCGGGGCCGCCGCGCGCACGGGAGCTTCGAAGAGGTCCGCGAGGCGGGCGTAGCCGACGTCGTTCGGGTGGAACCAGTCGTCGGCGAGGCTGCCGCGGATCGGGCTCAGCGCCGGGCCGCGCAGGTCGGCGACGTGCACGTGGTCGTCGGCGTCGATCAGCGCGTTGACCGCCCGTGCTTCGGCGTTGCGCCTCGGCAGGGTGGCGACGACGGACCGGCCCGGCGGGAGCTCGGCGAGCAGCCGGGCGAACCGCCCGGCGAGCCCGCGGCGGCGGGCCGGGGTGAGCATGTCGTTGGCGCCGACGAGGACGGTCACCAGCACCGGCGGCGTGGGCAGGGCACGCAGCCGGGGGAGCTGGTGGTCGAGGACGTCGGCGACCCGGGCACCGGAGGCCGACAGGTTGAGCACCGCGAACGGCTCGCCGAGCCGGGCGTTCAGGCGGGGCACCCAGCCCCCGCCGACGGTGCTCGCGCCGATGCCCTGCGTCATCGAGTCGCCGAGCGCGACCCAGAGGGGCCGGCCCGAGCCGAGCGCCCGGCGGTTGGTTTCCGCCCACGCCCGCGCGAAGGGCTCCTTCTGCGCGCGGACCCGGCGAATGCCGGGCAGCACCGCGCCCGCGGCGTCGAGCAACCGGCCCGACCACGTCCGGTTCGGCACGAACACGTCCTCCTGATCGCCTCCATCGGCATTCGGAGCCGGGGGCGCCGCGGATGGGCGGGCACGGCAGGCCAAGAGGAGCTTCCACGATCGGGGCCGGCGGAGCAAGTGCCGGATTCGTCCCTCCGAAGGGGACACCAAATTCGTCCATAAGGGACATAAGGCCGGGGAAACGCCCGCTGACTCGACTGGCGTATTGACGTGCTCCCGGCAGTCGTCGATAGTGATGACTCCAATCCGAACTTCGAGCGGAAGCCGCCCGCCCGTTGAACTGTTAGCGCTAACATTCGACATCGATGAACAAGGGAGTTCATGATGCCCGCGCTGCCCGTGTTCCGCCGACCGCGCCGTGGAGTGACCGCCTCCTTCGCCGTGGTGGCGCTCGTTTTGCCGGTTCTGATCGCTTTCGGTGGCACTTCGCAGGCCGCCGCGCAGGGGCCCTGTGACATCTACGCCGCGGGTGGCACGCCGTGCGTCGCGGCGCACAGCACCACCCGCGCGTTGTTCGCCACCTACAACGGTGCGCTCTACCAGGTACAGCGATCCTCGGACAACGCGGTGCGGGACATCGGGCTGCTGTCCGCCGGCGGGATCGCCGACGCGGCGGCGCAGGATTCGTTCTGCGCGGGCACCACGTGCACCATCACCCGCGTCTACGACCAGACCGGCAGCAGCGGCAACACGCTGGTCTACCAGGGACCCGGGGGAACCGGCGGCGCGGACACCGCGGCCGTCGCCACCACCGAGGCCTTGACCGTGGGCGGGCGCAAGGTCTACGCGTTGTACATCAACCCCGGCAACAGCTACTTCGCCGGCGGTTCCGGTGTGCCGACCGGCAGTTCGCCGGAAGGCGAGTACATGGTCACCAGCGGGACGCACGTCAACAACGGCTGCTGCTTCGACTACGGCAACACCGAGACCGACCACCGCGCCGACGGCAACGGCGCGATGGACGCGATCAACTTCGGCACGGAGTGCTGGTTCGGCGGGTGCAGCGGAACCGGGCCGTGGGTGCAGGCGGACCTGGAGAACGGCCTGTTCTCCGGTGGCAGCAAAACGTGGAACCCCAACCAGGTCGCCCAAACCAGCCGGTTCGTCACCGCGATGCTGAAGAACAACGGCACCACGCAGCTGGCGCTGCAGGGTGGCGACGCCCGGTCCGGGAGCTTGACGAAGTTCTACGGCGGTGCGCTGCCCAGCGGCTACAACCCGATGGACAAGCAGGGCGCGATCATCCTCGGCAGCGGCGGCGACTGCTGCCAGACCAACCGGAACGCCAGCGCGGGCACCTTCTACGAAGGCGCCATGGTCAAGGGGTATCCCTCCGACACGACCGACGCCGCGGTCCAGGCCAACATCGCGGCGGCGGGCTACGCCACCGGTGCCGGCCCCTTCGCCCCGGGCGCGAAGGTTTCGCTGCAGGCCACCACTTCCTGCTGCACCGGCGAATACCTGCGGCACGACACGGGCGACGACAAGGTGGTGATCGCGCCGGTGACGGCGGGCAGCGCGCCGGCCGACAAGGCGGCCGCCACCTGGATCGTCCGGCCCGGCCTGGCCGACGGCAGCTGCGTTTCCTTCGAGTCGGCCGACGCGGCGGGCAGCTACCTGCGGCACTACGCGTTCCAGCTCCACCTCCAGCCGAACAACGCGACGACCCAGTTCGCCGCCGACGCCACCTTCTGCCCGAAGCCCGGAAACAGCGGCGCGGGGTATTCGTTCCCGTCGTTCAACTACCCGGCCAAGTACCTCCGCCACTACGCCGCCACGGCCTACATCGCGAGCAACGGCGGCACCAACGCCTGGGACACCACCTCGCTGTGGCGCGAGGACACCTCCTGGCTCGCCGCAGCCCCCTGGAACTGACCACGCACCGGAAGTCCAGTGACGCATTTCCCACCGTGTGAAGGAGAACAGATGACCCGACGAACGTGGCTCCGCCGCGCCCTCCTGGCGGCCGGCACCACCACCAGCCTCGCCGCCGGCCTGCTCACGGCGACGGCCACCACCTCGCAGGCCGCCGCCCAAGGCCCGTGCGACATCTACGCCGCGGGCAACACCCCGTGCGTGGCCGCGCACAGCACCACCCGCGCTCTGTATGCGGCGTACAACGGCCCGCTGTACCAGGTGCGGCGCGCGTCCGACAACACGACCCGGGACATCGGTGTGCTGAGCGCCGGCGGGTACGCCGACGCCGCCGCGCAGGATTCCTTCTGTGCCAACACCAGTTGCGTCATCACGGTCATCTACGACGAGTCCGGCAAGGGCAACCACCTCACCCAGGCGCTCCGGGGGCACTGGCCCGGCCCGGCCGCGGGCGGCAACGACAACCTCGCCAACGCCTTCGAAGCGCCCGTCACGGTCGGCGGCCACAAGGCGTACGGCGTCTACATCGCTCCCGGCTCCGGCTACCGCAACAACAACACCAACGGCATCGCGACCGGTGACCAGCCGGAGGGCATGTACGCGATCTTCGACGGCACGAACTACAACGGCGGCTGCTGCTTCGACTACGGCAACGCCGAGACGAGCGGCAACGACGACGGCAACGGCACCATGGAGGCCATCTACTTCGGCAACAACAAGGGCTGGGGTTACGGCAGCGGCGCCGGCCCGTGGGTCATGGCCGACCTGGAGAACGGCTTGTTCTCCGGCGTGAACCAGCACTTCAACGCGGGCGACCCGACGGTCGCCAACCGGTTCCAGACCGCGATCGTCAAGGGCGGCCCGAACCAGTGGGCCATCCGCGGCGCCAACGCGCAGTCGGGCGGCCTGGCCACCTACTACAGCGGTGTGCGTCCCAACGTCGCCGGCTACAACCCGATGAAGAAGCAGGGCGCGATCATCCTCGGCATCGGCGGCGACAACAGCGTCGGCGGACGCGGCACCTTCTACGAAGGCGTGATGACCGCGGGCTACCCCTCGGACGCCACCGAGAACGCGGTCCAGGCCAACATCACCGCCGCCGGCTACAGCAGCGCCCCGACCGGCGCGGGAACCCTGACGCCCGGGGCCAAGGTCTCCCTCCAGGCGACGACGGCGTGCTGCACGTCCGACTACCTGCGGCACAACGACGCCGACGACAAGGTCGTCATCTCCGCGGTCGACTCCGGCAGTACGGCCACCCTCAAGGCCGACGTGACCTGGATCGTCCGGGCGGGCCTGGCCAACACCTCCTGCCTGACCTTCGAGTCGGCCGACCAGCCCGGCCGGTTCCTGCGCCACTACGCGTTCCAGCTCCACCTGAACGCCGACGACGGCGGCACCGCCTTCGCCCAGGACGCCACGTTCTGCCCCACCACGGGCAACAGCGGCGTCGGAAAGTCGTTCCAGTCGATCAACTACCCGACGAAGTACCTCCGCCACTACAACTTCACCGGTTACGTCGCGAGCAACGGCGGCAGCAACACCTGGGACTCGACGACGTCGTGGGCCCAGGACACCAGCTGGCTCGTCGCCTCGCCCTGGAGCTGACGAAACACCCACCGGCCGCGAGCACGGCTTCCCTGCAGCGTCGCAGGGGGGCCGTGCTCGTTCCCACGAATTCGTCGAATGGAATTTACCGCGGTAATGGCAGATCTTCTGCGGCCGGATGCCGACACCGAAACCGGGCTGTTCGGCCGAATTCGTGCGCATTGTCGCTCAGTGCGTGGACACGGGTGCGGGGAAGCCGGAAGATCCGGCCGACGAACGAACCGCAGCCGCAAAAGGAGTTCGCGTGCCGGAGCTGCCCTTGGACCGCAGAGGCTTTCTCGCCGTGGCGCTGGCCGCCGGGGCCGCGGCGCTGCCCGGCGGATTTCCGGCCGGCGCGGCGGCGGCCCCGCGGAGCACCCTCCCCGAACGCGGTATCCACGACACCGCCCCGGCCACGTCCTGGACGGACGGTTTCCTGACCGGCACGAGCTCAACCCCGAGACCGCACCCGGACTGATCGCTCCCGCGCTGCGGGCCCTGGAACTGCGCGGCGACGAAAACCTGTCGGCCCACGGGAGCCTGCACCGCGCGCTGGCCGCCGCCCGGCTGAAGGACGGCGGGAAGGGTCTACGCCAACCTCCGCAAGATCCTCGGCAACACCATGGTCTTCCGGTCGCTGATGACCTCGCACAACCCGAACCTGCAGACCTACAACGCCGACGCCGCCCACACGATCCCCGGGGTGCTGGCCGAGGCGCTGCTCTACTCCCGGCCGGGGGTGCTGGAGATCCTCCCGGCCCTGCCCGGGCAACTGGCCAAGGGGTCGATCACCGGCGTCCGGGCGCGCGGCCGGATCCGGGTCCACAGCCTCAGCTGGGACCTGTCCGCGCGCACGGCCACGGTCTCCGTCACGTCGGCGATCGACCAGGCCGTCACGCTGATCAGCCGCCGGGGCATGACGTCGGTGACCACATCGGCGCCCGTCACCCCGTCGCCGCTGGGTTCGTACGCCAGAGTCGTTTCCCTGACGGCGGACCAGCGCGTCGAAATCACCGTCGCACTGGACGCCGGGTCCGTGCGGCTGGTCAACCGGCGCAGCGGGAAGGTCCTCGACGTCACCGGCGGCGGAACGGCCGACGGCGTGAAAGTCGTCCAGTGGACCTGGACCGGCGGCGCCAACCAGCAGTGGCAGCTCGTCGACGCCTGACCGCTCGTGAGTGGTAATTCGGGTTCTAACCCGAATTACCACTCACGAGCGGCCGGGTGCGGTGTTAAGCGGGGGCCGGGAAAGTCGTCACACGGGGGCGGCCTGGTAACACGCCGGTGTTCCGGGGGAAACCGTCCGGAAATGGTTCGCCGGTGCACTGAGCGGCATGACCTTCCAGCTCGACGGCCTGCACCGGCCGGTGATCGTGGTCGGCGGCGGCCAGGCGGGACTCTCGATGTCCCACTGCCTGACCACTGCCGGGGTCGGGCACGTGGTGCTCGAACGCGAGCGCGCGGGGCACGAATGGCGGACCCGCCGCTGGGACAGTTTCTGCCTGGTCACGCCGAACTGGCAATGCCGGCTGCCCGGGTTCCCCTACGCGGGCGACGATCCGGACGGGTTCATGGTCCGGGACGAGATCGTCGCCTACCTCGAGGCGTACGTGAAGGAGTTCGACGTCCCGCTGTACGAGGGCGTCGAAGCGACGCGGCTGCGCCCGCTGCCCGGCGGCGGGTTCCGGCTCACGACGTCGGCCGGCGAGCTGACCGCCGACCACGTCGTGCTGGCCACCGGCCCCTACCAGGTGCCGCTCAAGCCGCGGCTGGCCGAACGGCTGCCCGAGCACGTCGTCCAGCTGCACTCGGCCGAGTACCGCAACCCGGCGCAGCTGCCGGACGGCGAAGTGCTGGTCGTCGGCACCGGGCAGTCCGGCTGCCAGATCGCCGAGGACCTGCACCTGGCCGGGCGCCGGGTGCACCTGGCCGTCGGGTCGGCGCCGCGGGTGGCCCGGCGCTACCGCGGCCGGGACGTCGTCGCGTGGCTCGACGAAATGGGGTACTACGCCCGCGGGATCGACGAGTTCGCCGACGCCGACGCCGTCCGGTTCCGGGCCAACCACTACGTCACCGGCCGCGACGGCGGGCACGACATCGACCTGCGCGCGTTCGCCACCCAGGGCATGCAGCTCTACGGCAGGCTGCAGAGCGTCCGAAGTGGACAGCTGGAGTTCGCCGCCGACCTGCGCCGCAACCTCGACGCGGCCGACGCCGTTTCGGAAGGCATCAAGGACTCGATCGACGCCTTCATCGCGAAACGCGGGACCCCGGCACCCCACGAGGACCGGTACAAGCCGGTGTGGGAGCCGCCGGACGGCCCGCGCACCCTCGACGCGGAAACGCTTTCGGCGGTCGTCTGGAGCACCGGGTTCGGCCGTGACCACCGCTGGATCGACGTCCCGGTGTTCGACGGCAAGGGCTACCCGACCCACCACCGCGGCGTCACCAGCTGCCCCGGGCTGTACTTCCTCGGCCTGCCGTGGCAGCACACCTGGGGTTCGGGGCGGTTCTGCGGCGTCGCCGCGGACGCGGCGTACCTGACCCGGCGGATCACCAGCGGCGGGCGGGGTGCCGACGTCCGGTGGATCTCCGGCACGCCGGTGAGCACGTACCCGGCCGACGACGACTGGGTCGCGCCCCGGACGGTGGCCTGATGCCGTGGACCAACGACGCCCACCGGCACCTGGGCGTGCTGCCCGCCTACCCGTTCTACGGCGGCCCGCCGGTCGCGCCGGCGATCGGCAGCCGCGCGACGATCGGCGAGCTGCTGTCCGACATGGACCGTGAAGGCACCGAACGCGCGCTGGTGATCCCGAACTACGGCGTCCCGGACCCGGCGATCGCGTTCTCCTTCAACGAACTCTGCGTCGAGGCGGCGGCGAAGGACGACCGGATCAGCGCCGCGCTCTGGGTCTCTCCGCGCCCCGAAGACGCCGACCGGACCGAAGAAGCGCTGAACCTCGCGGGCGAAGAAGGCGTGCGGGCGCTCAAGCTCAGCTTCCTGCTGGGCGGCCGCGCCTCCGACCCCGCCTGCCGGCCGCAGCTGGACCGGATCTTCGCCGCCGCACGGGCATACGACCTCGTCGTGCACGTCCACACCTCGCCGGGCGCGGCCTCGGACATCGACGAGGTCGGCAAGCTCGTCGACACCTACGCCGACGACGTCAAGCTGCACCTCGTCCACTTCGGCGGCGGCATGAGCGGGCACATCAAGCTCGTCGGCGGCCGCTTCTTCGACTGGATCGCCGCCGGGAAGCAGGTCTACACCGACCTGTCCTGGGCGATCGGCTTCACCCCCCGCTGGCTCGTCGAGGAGATTTCGCGCCGCGGCCTCGGCCACGACCGCGTGCTGTTCGCCTCCGACCAGCCGTGGGGCGATCACGAGGGCGAACTCGCGAAGCTGGCCGCCGCGGCCGGCGACGGCGAGCTCGCCGACCTGGTTTTCCGCGGCACGTTCGACGTGCTGTACGGACCGAAGAAAGGGAAATAGACCGATGGCAGAGCTGACCGAGACCGAGAAGACCAGCCTCGACGAGATCCCGCACCCGTCGCTGCCGCAGGGTTCCAGCCTGTACGGCGGAACCAAGGTCTTCCCGGACTACCAGGCCGAACCCGGCCAGAGCTACTTCACGCTCGTGCACGGCATCGCGCACGAGTCGTCGGTGAGCTTCGTGGCGATCCTGCAGGCGACCCGCGCGCTGCGGAAGGGCTTCGAGGCCGCGATCTACTTCTACGGCCCGGGTTCGCTGAACTGCCTGGCCACCCGCGGCTTCCCGACCACCGGCAACGCCGCGTTCCCGGGCGAGCTGAACATCAACGACCAGCTCAAGACGTTCATCAGCGAAGGTGGCAAGGCCTACTGCTGCCGGTTCGGGCTGTCGCTGCACGGTGCCCGCGAGGAGGACCTCATCGAGGGCGTCATCCCGACGCACCCCCTCGACGTCCAGGACGCGCTGATCCACTACGCGCGCAAGGGCGCGATCATCAACTCCACCTACATGTTCTAGGGAGCGGCTCGTGCGCGTTGGCATCGAAGAAGACCTGGACACCCGCGCCGACATCGCCGTCCGCGGGGTGCGAGTGGACGCACCCGTACAACGCAGCAAGGGCGCCGGGCCGAGCGACGACGGCCACCTGGTCGTCGACGGTGCCAACGCGACGCTGCCGCTGAACCCCGAAAGCCCTTACGAGGTCCGCGACGGCCGGATCCACCGGGGGACGGTCGACCTCGGCCTCAGCGCGACCCCGGTGGCCCGGCCGCGGTTCTACGACCTGTCCACTTCGGACGGAACCCCGTACCGGAAGATCGCGCTGCTGCACGGCAAGGACGTCCTCGCGACGACCGTGGTGCAGACGTGCGTCCGGTACGCCGAGGACCAGCGGTGCCGGTTCTGCACCATCGAAGAGTCGCTGCGGTCCGGGGCCACCGTGGCCGCGAAGACGCCGCGGCAGCTGGCGGAGGTCGCCGAGGC
Organism: Amycolatopsis sp. NPDC005003; assembly: GCF_053600695.1. Taxonomy (NCBI): domain Bacteria; kingdom Bacillati; phylum Actinomycetota; class Actinomycetes; order Pseudonocardiales; family Pseudonocardiaceae; genus Amycolatopsis; species Amycolatopsis sp. NPDC005003. The sequence continues at coordinate 132,935 of NZ_JBSGAI010000010.1, forward strand.
GGCCGTGCGGCTCGACGGCGTCCGGCAGATGGTGATGACGACCGGCACCACCGCCGGGCCGGACCGCGGGGCCCGGCACCTGGTGCGGTGCGTCCGCGCGGTGCTCGAAGCCGTGCCGGGCCTGCCGATCCAGGTGCAGATCGAGCCACCGGGCGACCTCGGCGTCCTGGCGGAACTGCGGGACGCCGGGGCGACGTCGATCGGCATCCACGTCGAGTCGCTCGACGACGACGTCCGGCGGCGGTGGATGCCGGGCAAGTCGACCGTGCCGCTGGCCGAGTACGAAGCCGCGTGGGCGGAGGCGGTCCGGGTGTTCGGCCGCAACCGCGTCTCGACGTACCTGCTGATCGGGCTCGGCGAGGACCCGGACGACCTCGTCGCCGGGGCCGGGCGGCTGATCGGCCTGGGCGTCTACCCGTTCGTCGTCCCGATGCGGCCGATGCTCGGCACCCTGGCCCGCCGCGACGGCGCCACCGCGCCTGCGCCGTCGCTGGTCGCCGAGGTCACCAGCCGGGTCGCGGCGCTGCTGCGGGCCGCCGGGATGACCGGGGCCGACCAGGGCGCGGGCTGCGCCGCGTGCGGGGCCTGCGGGCTGCTCAGCGCGGTGGGCGGCTGACGTGGACCACGACATCCTCGCGCTGCTCGGCGACGTCCGCAGCGTCGCCGCCCGCCCCGCGTTCCACATCGAAGAAGCCGACCACAGTGGACTGACGGCGTACCGCGCGTTGCGCCACGAGGCGTTCGTGGCGCGGCAGGGCCTGTTCGCCGGGCACGACCTCGACGACCACGACACCGACCCGCGCACGATCGTCCTGGTCGCGCGGGACACCGCCGGAGCCGTGCTCGGCGGCGTCCGGCTCGGCCCGGCGACCGACGGCCCCGACCTCGGCTGGTGGCGGGGCGGCCGGCTGGTCGTCGCCCCCGGCTCGCCGCCCGGGATCGGCTCGGCGCTGGTCCGGGCGGCCTGCGCGCGGGCCGAGACCGAGGGTGCGCTGCGGTTCGAGGCCACCGTCCAGACCCGCACCGAGAAGCTGTTCACCCGGCTCGGCTGGCAGCGGCTGTGGCCGGTGACCGTCGGCGGTCGCGAGCACCTGCTGATGCGCTGGCCGATCGGCCGGATCGCCGCGCTGGCGCGCGCGACGAAGGCCGCGCTCGGCCCGCTGCTGCGCGGCCTGACCGGCGTGCCCGGCTTCGTCGGCGACGACGGCGTCCCACTGCCCGGCACCGACGTGGTCGCGGCCTGCGACGCGATCATCCCGGCCATGGTCGAGCGCGACCCGGAGTGGGCGGGCTGGTGCTCGGTGCTGGTCAACCTCAACGACCTGGCCGCGATGGGCGCCACCCCGACCGGGCTGCTCGACGCGCTCGGCGCCCGCGACGCGTCCTTCGCCGCCCGTGTCCTCAGCGGACTGCGGAAGGCGAGCGAGGCGTACGGCGTGCCGGTGCTCGGCGGGCACACCCAGTTCGGCGTGCCGGCTTCGCTTTCGGTGACGGCGCTGGGCCGGACCACCGATCCGGTGCCCGGCGGCGGCGGACGACCCGGGCAGCGCGTCTGGCTGACCGCCGACCTCGGCGGTGGCTGGCGGCCCGGCCACACCGGGCGGCAATGGGACTCGACGAGCTTCCGCCGCACCCCCGAACTGCGGGAACTGCTCGGTTCGGTGGCCAAGGCGAGACCGGCCGCGGCCAAGGACGTCTCGATGGCCGGGATCGCGGGCACGCTCGGCATGCTCGCCGAGGCGTCGGGCTGCGGCGCGGTGCTCGACGTCGAACGCGTGCCGCGGCCGCCTGGAGCGTCCACCGGCGACTGGCTGACCTGCTTCCCGGGCTTCGCGATGCTGACCGCCGGCGCCCCGGCACCCGCCGGGCCCGCGGTCACCGCGGCCTGCGGCGAGCTGGTCGCGGGCACCGGCGTCACGCTGCGCTGGCCGGACGGCGAACTGACGCGCGCCATCGACGGCGGCGTCACCGGATTGGGGAACTCATGACGACACTGAGGATGGCCGCGGTCGCCGCGCCGTTCGACCGCGACCTCGAAGCCGACTTCGCCCGCATCGAGAAGCTGATCGGCCAGGCGAAGGCCGAAGGCGTGCGGCTGCTGGCCCTGCCCGAGGCCGCCCTCGGCGGCTACCTCGCCAACCTCGACGGCGAGGCCGAAGGTCCGCCCGCACTGGCCGCCGACGGCCCCGAAATCCGGCGGCTGGCCGCACTGGCCGGGGATCTGGTGGTGACCGCCGGATACTGCGAACTCGACGGCGGCCGCCGCTACAACTCCGCGGTGTGCGTCAGCGGCGACGGCGTCCTCGGGCACCACCGCAAGGTCCACCAGCCGCTCTCCGAGAACGCCAGCTACGGCGCGGGCGGGGAGTTCGCCGGGTTCGACACGCCGGTCGGGCGGCTGGGCATGCTCATCTGCTACGACAAGGCGTTCCCCGAGTCCGCACGGGCACTGGCGCTCGACGGCGCCGAGATCGTCGTCTGCATGTCGGCCTGGCCCGGCAGCCGGACCAACCCGGCCGCCGACCTGGCCGAAGACCGCTGGAAACGCCGGTTCGACCTGTTCGACCGGGCCCGCGCGCTGGAGAACCAGATCGTCTGGCTCTCGGCCAACCAGTCCGGCACCTTCGGCGACCTGCGGTTCGTCGCGAGCGCCAAGGTCGTCGACCCGGGCGGCGAGATCCTCGCCGACACCGGCGTCGCCGAGGGCATGGCCGTCGCCGAACTCGACGTCGGGGCGGCGCTGGCCACGGCCCGGCGGTCGATGGAACACCTGGCCGACAGACGGCCCGACGCCTACCCGGTTAGTGTCCCGTGAATGGGGCAGATCCGCATCGGGGCCGTGGCCGCACACTTCGGCCGCGACCTCGACTTCGACCTCCAGCGCATCGCGACGCTGATCGACCACGCGCGCGCGTCCGGCGTCACGCTGCTGGTGCTGCCGGACGCGGCCCTCGGCGGGTACCTCGCCGACCTGCGCCACCCCGACCCGGACGCCCTGCCCCCGGCCCTCGACCCGGACTGCGCCGAGCTGAAGACCATCGCCTCGCTGGCCGCGGAGATGGTCGTCTGCGTGGGCTACTGCGAGGCCGACGGGCCGCGGCGCTACAACTCGGCGGTCTGCGTCACCGGCGACGGCGTGCTCGGGCGGCACCGCAAGGTCCACCAGCCACCCGGGGAGAGCGTCGCCTACGAGGCGGGTGACCGCTTCGCCGCGTTCGACACCCCGGTCGGGCGGCTGGGCATGCTGATCGACTACGACAAGACGTTCCCCGAGTCGGCCCGGTCGCTGGCCGTCGGCGGCGCCGACATCGTCGCCTGCCTGAGCGCGTGGCCGACCAGCATCACCAACCGCGCGCCGCGGATGGCCCAGGACCGGCAGTCGCGGTTGTTCGATCTGTACGACCAGGCGCGGGCGGCGGAGAACCAGGTCGTGCTCGTCTCGTCCAACCAGACCGGCGCGATGGGCGGGATGCGGTTCCTCGGCCAGGCCAAGGTCGTCGGGCCCGGCGGGGAAATCCTCGCCCGCACCTGGTCCAAGGCCGGGATCGCGGTCGCCGAGCTCGACGTCGGGCAGGAGATCGGCAACGCCCGCCGCGTGCTCCACCACCTGGGGGAACGGAAACCGGAGGTCTACCGGGAGGCCTGATGCGCATCGCCCTGCTGAGCTACTCGACCAAACCCCGTGGTGGGGTCGTGCACACGCTGGCGCTCGCGGAGGCGCTGGCGGAGCTCGGCGAGGACGTCACCGTGTGGACACTCGGCCGCGGCGGCGACGCGGGCTTCTTCCGGCCGGTCGACCCGCGGGTCCGGCAGGCGATCGTCCCGTTCCCCGACGTCCCGGCCGAGTCCGTGGGGGAGCGGATCCTGCGGTCCATCGCGGTGCTCCGCGCGGCGTTCACCCCGGACGCCTACGACGTCGTGCACGCGCAGGACTGCATCAGCGCCAACGCCGTCGACCGGTGCGTCCGGACGGTCCACCACCTCGACACCTTCACCACCCCGGAACTGGCGGCCTGCCACGAACGCGCGATCGTCCGGCCGTACGCGCACGTCTGCGTGTCCGCCTCGGTCGCCGCGGAGGTCCGCGCCGGCTGGGGCATCGAGGCGGCGGTGATCCCCAACGGCGTCGACTACGACCGCTTCGCGACCGCCCCGCGCACCCCGGAGCGGGGCCGGTACGTGCTGGCCGTCGGCGGGATCGAGCCGCGGAAGGGCTCGCTGGACCTGCTGGAGGCCTTCGCGCTGCTGGCCGAGCCGGACCTCCGCCTGCTCATCGCCGGCGGCGAGACCCTGTTCGACTACCGCGACTACCGCACGCGCTGGGAGAAGCGCGCCGCGGAGCTGGGCGTCTCGCCGGTGGTGCTCGGCCCGGTCGCGCACGACTCGCTGCCGTCCCTGATGGCATCCGCCGCGGTGTTCGCTTTTCCGTCCACCAAGGAGGGTTTCGGGCTGGCCGCGATGGAAGCGCTCGCCGCCGGGGTGCCGGTGGTGACCCGCGACCTGCCGGTGCTGCGCGAGGTCTTCGGCGGGGCGGCGCGGTTCGCCGCCGATCCGCCCGGGTTCGCCCGGGAGCTGCGGGCGGCGCTGGGCGGGGTGGACCCGGCGCCCGGGCGGGCGCTGGCCCGGCGGTACACGTGGGCCGCGGCCGCCGAGGCGCACCGGGCCTTCTACCGGAGCCTGCGTCACCCGCTTCGGGTGACCTGACCCGGTCCTCGTTTCCGGCGGAAAGCCGCGCTGTTCGCCGCCGGGCACCTGGTGGGGCAGCGGCCGGACGGTTCCGGGTCAGCCCGCCGCGTCGTCGCGGAAGGCTGCCGCCGCGCATTCGGCGCCGCTGTTCGCCTGGTGCCGGGCCACCACGACGCTGCCGGCGATGGTGATCGGCGGTTCGAGCGGGACCGCGCGGACCCGGGTCGAACGGATCTCGGCGACCTGGTCGGCGGGCAGCACCGTCCAGCTCCGGGGATCCGAGCCGACTTCGACGATCGTGTCCTGGAGCGTGCCGGTCGGCCGGCCCGGCTTCGCGCACAGACCGGTTTCGCGCAGAGCCTGGGCCACGGCGTCGTAGAGCGCCGGGTCGTGTTCGCGGGCGGGCAGGCGCAGCGTGTCGCCCGCCAGCTCGGTCAGGCCGGCGGCCGGGCGAGCCGCGGCGGGGTGGTGCCGGGACACCACCGCGAACAGCCGTTCGGTCCAGGCCGGCAGCACCTCGAGCCCGGGCACCGAACGCACGCCCCTGGTCAGCGCCAGGTCGAGGTCACCCTGCCGGAGAGCGTTGAGCCGGGCCTCGACAGGCAGGTCGACCAGCACCACGTCGAACTCCGGCGCCCGCTCGCGGAGGGCGTCGATCCCGCGTTCCAGGCGGGCGGTCAGGCCGGCCGCGGTGCCGATGCGCACGGTCGTCATGACCTGCTTCGCCGCGAGCTCCACCTGACCGGCCGCGGCCAGCGTGCTGCGGGCGGCTTCGAGCACCCGCTGCCCGGCGGCGGTGAGCCGGACCCGCCGGGGCGACCGGTCGAGGAGCCGGACCCCGAGTTCCCGCTCCAGCCGGGCGATCTGCTGGCTGACCGCGGGCTGCGCGATGTGCAGCCGCTCGGCGGCCCGGCCGAAGTGCAGCTCGTCGGCGACCGTGACGAAATAGCGCAGTGCCCGCAACTCCATGATAAGCCGAGCTTATCGCAGCACGTGGCGGTTCGTGCTGGCACGCGACGCCGTCCGCTGCTGAAGTGGTGATCATGACCATCGAACTGGGCCCCGTCGGCGCCTACCTGACCGCCGCCGAGGCGACCGCGGCGGACGCCGTCGCGCTGGAGCAAGCCGGGTACGGCGCGATCTGGCTGGCCGCCTCCCCGGCCGCGGACCTCCTCGCCGCGGAGCGGCTGCTCGACGCCACCAGCCGGATCGTGGTGGGCACCAGCGTGCTCAACGTGTGGCAGGCCGACGCGGGCACGGTCGCGGACGCCTACCACCGGATCGCGGCGAAGCACGCCGGCCGGCTCCTCGTCGGCATCGGCGCCGGCCACCGCGAAATCGACGCCGGCTACACGTCCCCGGTGGCGAAGGTCGAGAGCTACCTGGACCACCTGGCCGCGGCCGGCGTCCCCGCCGACCGCGTGCTGCTGGCGGCCCTCGGCCCCCGGATGCTCCGGCTGGCGGCTGAGCGCGCGGCGGGCACGCTCACGCTCCAGGTGACGCCCGAGCACACCCGCCGCGCCCGGGAAGCCCTCGGCCCGGGCAAGCTGGTGATCCCCGGCCACGGTGTCGTGCCGGACACCGACACCGAGCGCGCCCGGGAGACCGGCCGCGCCGGGCTGCGGCCGATCCTCGGCATCTCCAGCTACGCCGCCAACCTCCGCCGGCTCGGGTTCACCGACGAGGAGCTGACGGACCCGTTCGGCAACCGGTTGCTCGACGCCCTCGTCCTGCACGGCGACGAACCGGCCATCGCGGCGGGCATCCGTGCGGAGCTGGCGGCCGGAGCGGACCACGTCGGCCTGCACGTGCTGGGCGAGGACCCGATCGCCACGCTGAGGTCGATCGCCCACGCCGTCCGCGACGGGCAGGGCTTGCCGGTGTAGCGCCCGCGGCTCGGAGACGGCGGCCGCCGCCGCGCGGTGGGCGGCCCGGCGGCGCGCGGGTTCCTCTCCCCGAGAGCCCCGCTGAGCCGCCGGACCGCCGTCGGGCGGGCCGGGCAGACCGAAATCATGCCCGGCGCGGTGTGCGAAGGGACTTCACGCCGTGGGCGCGGTCCACTGCTGGTTGGCCTGGCCGTTGCACGCCCAGAGGAGCACCTTGGTCCCGTTCGCGGTGCCCTGGCCGCTCGCGTCCAGGCAGAGGTTCGACTGGACGCCGGTGATCGTGCCGTTCGCGTTCACCGTCCACTGCTGGTTGGCCTGGCCGTTGCAGTCCCAGATGACCACCGGTGTCCCGTTGGCCGTGCCCTGGCCGGAGGCGTCGAGGCACTTGGTGCCGTAGACGGTGAGCTGGCGGCTCGCCGTGCGGGTCCAGGTCTGGCCCGGGCCGCCCTGGCAGTCCAGCAACTGCAGCTGGGTGCCGTTCGCGGTGGTCGCGTTCGGCACGTCGAGGCAGCGGCCGGACTGCTTGCCGGTGATCGCCCCACCGCCGGCCGGGGGCGTGCCGTCGGTGCCGGTGACCGTGAGCAGGACCGCCTCCCCGGCCGGGACCGAAGTGGCGTAGGCGGAGGAGAAGGTCCCGCGGTCGGCGCCCGCCCAGACGTCGCGGACGGCCGCCGAACCCGACAGGCCGAGTGCGGACCACCGGGCGGTGATGGTGGCGGCCGAGCCGGTGCGGTTGAGCAGGACGACCGCCCGGCGGCCGGTGCCGGACAGCACCTTCTGGTAGACCTGCAGCCCGGAAGCGTCCTCGGCGACCTTCGTGCCCTGCCGCCCGAGCGAGTCCTGGTCGATGGCGAGCATTTCGCGGTTGGTCAGGGTGGCGCGGGTGGCCGCGCTCATGTCGCTGGGCTTGTTCCCGGCGATCAGCGGGGCGCCGGAGATCGCCCACAGGCTCAGGTGGGTGCGGTTCTGCGCGTCGGAGAAACCGGGCAGGCCGGCGATGAGCATGTCGGGATCGTTGTAGTGGCCGGGACTCTGCGCGCCGGCGTGCTGCGCGGCGTCGAAGTTGGCCAGCATCCGCGACATCGACGGCCGCTCGCCCCAGTAGATGATGTCTCCGCTGGTCCGCCACAGGTTGGCGATGGACGGCGCCCAGTTCCACGGCTGGCTGCTGCCCCATTCGCAGACGGAGAACGTCATCGGGCGGCCGGTCTGGGCGGTGGCGCGCGAAATGGAGTCGCTGATCTGGGTGTAGGCCGTGCGGGCGTTGAGCCCTTCGGCCTGGCCGCCGCACCAGTCGACCTTCACGTAGTCGAAGCCCCACCGCGAGAACTGGAGGAAGTCCTGGTCGTAGTGCCCTTCCGCGCCGGTGCCGGGGTACGCGGGGTGCCCGGTGGGGTAGTAGTAGCCGCAGCCGTTGCGGCCGGCGTCGGTGTAGATGCCGGCTTTCAGGCCCTTGCCGTGGATGTAGGCGGCGATGGCGGCCATCCCGCCGGGCCACTTCGCGGTGTCGACGGTGATGTTCCCGCCGGCGTCACGGCTGCCGGTCCACCAGCCGTCGTCGATGTTGACGTACTCGTAGCCGGCGTCCTTCATCCCGGAGGCGACGATCGCGTCCGCCTGCTGCTCGATGACGGTGTGGTCGATCGCCCCGGCGAAGGAGTTCCAGGAGTTCCAGCCCATCGGCGGTTTGGTGATCGGCGCCGGCGCCGCGGCCGCGCTCGAGGGCGTCGCGAGCGAGAAGAAGGCGGCGATCAGCGCACACACCGTCCACAGGGGACTCATCGGGCGCTTGGCTTGGCGTGCTTGCGCGTGCGGCAACGGAAACCCCCATCGGCGGTGACGGTGGAGTGTGAACGCTAACACAATTGCGGTGAAAGAGGTTTTCCCGCTGAAACTTTCAATTCCTACGCCGGGGTGAGCGTGGCACTCACGGCTCGGTGCCCCAGGCGAGGGTGCCCGACCGGTACGCGGTGACGGTGGCCAGATCGGTGAACGACGCCGCCGTGCGGTAGCTGTAGTCGTCCGCCTGGTTGAACCCGGACCAGTCCGCCTTGGCCACCCGGATCTGGACCTCGCCCGTGTTCGCGCCGGCGGCCAGGGTGCCGCCGGTGAAGGCGAGTTCCACGTACGCGTCCGCGCCTGGCCGGGGCGTGCTGAGCTTCACCACCCGCAGCGTGACGTTGCCGCAGCCGGCCACCGCGTAGTCGCACCAGATCTGGTAGCCCGGGTTGGTGGCGTCGCCGGTGAACCAATAGCGTGCCGTGACACCGCTCAACGCGGCCGCTGTGCTGCCCCGGTTGACGATCTGCAGGCTGGTGCGGATCTGGTTGTCCGTGGCGCCACTACTGGAACGCTGCTGCACCGCGAGCGAGCCGGTGCCCGGGTTGCCGCCGGTCGTGGTGGTGACCGATACCGGGCTGCTGGCCGCGGACCGGTTGCCCGCCGCGTCCCGGGCACGGACCGAGAACGTGTACGCCGTACCGGGGGTCAAACCGGTGACCTGGTAGGCGGTTCCGGTCGTGCTGCCGATCGTCGTCCCGGTCGCGTCGAGCACGTCGTAACCGGCGACCCCGACGTCGTCGGTCGCGGCCGTCCACGCCAGGCTGACGCTGGTGCTGCCGGCGGTGGCGGTGACGCCGGTGGGCGCGGACGGCGGCGTGGTGTCCGCTGTGGACGGTCCCGGCGGCGTGCCCCACAGCACGGTGGAGCCCTGGGCGAGCACCAGCCGCGCAGCGTCCGCGGGTGCGGACCCGCTGGGGGCGAGGCCGGTGTGCGACCAGTCGTCGGCCGGGTTCCAGGTGCCGGTGCTGCTGATCCGGAACTGCACTTCCTTGCGGTAGCGGGACTGCCCGCCCGGCGCGACGCCGCCCGAGCACGTCACCTCGACGTAGTAGACCGAGCCGGAGAACGGGCGCACGGCCGGCGCGTCGCACTGGTTGTACGCCGAGGTGACCGAGATCTGCCCGGGCGTGGTGGCGCCGTCGAGCGTGAAGTAGTAGCGCAGCGAGCCGGTGAAGGTGCGGGCCGGCCACGCCGACTTGTTGAGCACGTACGCCTTGACCTCGGTGAACGTGCCGCCGTCCGGCTGGTTGAGGGCGCCCTGCGCCAGCAGCTCCGGGCCGTCCGGGGTTTCCTTCGGCGGGAAGGAGGCCAGTGGCGCGCCGCCGTACTCGCCGTAGAGGCGGGCCAGCGCGCCGGTGAAGCCGGCGTTGTAGTCGAGGGCCACCTCGTTCATCGTGTAGTTGGTGCGGTCGTCGGTGTAGGAGTCGTTGGCCGAGCTCGGGCCGCCGACGAGCGCGCCGTAGAGGGTGTGCCTGCTCTGCGCGGGCTCGTTGATGTTGTCGGCCCAGGAGCCGTGCGCGGTGCGGTGGTGCGGGTTCCGGGGCGGGTTGACGCCGAACCCGACTTCGAAGCTCGCGCCGCGCGGGTTGTCCCCGAGCGCGTAGTCGATCTGCCGGACGCCGAAGTCGTGGTAGGTCGTGGCGCGCGCGGGATCGGTGGCGCGCAACGAGTCCGCGTAGGTCAGCGCGACGAACGCGGTGTTCGCCGCGTAGCGCAGCGAGCCCCACTGGTCGAGCACGGCCTGGCCGCCGGGGGAGTAGGGCACGCGCTGGCCGTTGACACCGGTGGTCCACCAGTCCAGCCAGCGGTTGGCGTCGGCGACGTACTCGGGGTCGCGGGTGAGCTGGGCGAGCAGGACGTAGGCGCCGTAGGACTTGTCGTCCCAGGCCAGCGTCCAGCGGTAGGAGCGGGTGGTGGACTGCGGTTCGGTGCCGAGCTTTTCGTACTCGGCGCGCGCTTTCGCCAGGTACGTGCCGTCGCCGGTGGCCTTGTAGAGCCAGATCGCGCCCCACACGAGCTCGTCCTGGTAGCCGCTCCAGGACTTGTAGAAGTTCTGGGAGTCGGTGATGCAGTTGGAGTAGACGCCCCGGTGGTTGTCGGCGAACGAGTACAGCTGCTTGGCGTGGGTGAGCAGGGTGCCCGCGTAGCCGGGGTCGCCGGCCTGGAACACCATCGAACCGGCGGCCAGCTGCGCGGCGGCCTCGCCGGCGAGGTCCGAGCCGGGGCAGGCGTCGTCGACGCGGTACGCGGGCCGCGCCATGGTCATCGTCTCGGCGGGGCCCCACCACTTGTGGTCGTCGTCGCCCTTGCCGACCTGGCCGTAGAGCACGTCGGGCTGCGGGTGCGCCTTGATCAGCCAGTCGGCACCCCAGCGCAGGTTCGACAGCAGGTACGGCCACTGGCCGGAGTTCTGGTAGGCGGTGCGGTTCTCCAGCGCGCCCCAGGCCAGCATGGTCATGCTGAACTCGAACGGCAGCCCGAACTTCACGTGGTCGCCGGCGTCGTAGAAGCCGCCGGTGAGGTCCAAGCCCACGTCCTTGCCGTCGCCGGGGGCGGACGGGCCGCGCCAGGAAACCCGGTTGTCGGTGGGCAGGGCCCCGGAGCGCTGGGCGTCGTAGAACCAGACGGCCTTCTGCAGCGCTTCGCCGTAGTTGAACTTGCCCGCGGCGCCGGCCGGCGGCCCCGGGACGACCAGAGTCAGGCCGAGCACGAGCAGGGCCACGATCGCCCGGGCTGTCGCCTTCGCCGTTGAAGAGCGCACACCGCCTCCTCGAAACTGGGAGCGCTTCCAGTGGCGAGCGTAAGGAGCGGGGTGGCGGGTGTAAAGCACCGGCGACCGCGGTAGGCGGTTCGGCGGCGGTTCGAGGACCATCCGGCCTAGCGTTGCGCGTGCAAGCCGGTGGACGGTGGTCGGGCCACTGGGAGCGCTCTCACGTCGTGGGTTTCCCGGACCACGTCCGGGGCTTGCGCCCGAAGGCCGGCACCGCGAACCGCCGCCGTCCGGGGCCGAGGTCGAAGAGGACGACCATTTCCCGGGCGGTGCCGCCGACCCACGCCGGGCGGTCCGGCTGGGTGTGCAGCCAAGTGCTGCGGTGGCTTGACAGCGTCGCCCGCAGCTCGGCGCGGCTCCCGTCGCGGTATTCGACGAGCAGGTCCGGCCAGTGGCGGTACCGGGGCGACGGGTCGGGCCGGACGGTGACCGTGGCCGGCCGCCAGCCGGTGCGCCGCACCGCCTCGTGCCGCAGCGACCACCGGCCCCAGCCGATCAGGCTGAAGACGACTCCCGCCAGCAGGCCCACGCCGAGCATCCAGAAGTAGGCGGGCCCGCGGGGGTCGATGCCGTCTTCCAACGTCGTGCGCGCGTGGGCGGGGTCGGCGGGGTCGTAGACGACCGTGACCGTCGCGCCTTTGGTGTAGCGCCGGTTCGAGCTGAGCGGGATGTCGGCGTAGCGCTCCTTGCCCCGCACGGTGTAGGCGACGTAGATCGCCGGTGGGTGTTGCTCGAGCAGCAGCACTTCGCCGGGCACCTGGATACCGTCCCGCAGGAGCCGGCCGGCCGACGACTCGTACAGGACGAGCCCGGTGAACGTCCCGGCCACGGCCAAGAACCACACGGCGGCGATGGCCAGGGCGCGCCACCCCAGCACGCGCAGCCTGCGGGTCTCGTCGGTCAGGTCCGCGCTGTCGTCGCCGTCCGCCCCCGGCAGCCACTCCGCTTCGTCCCCCATGTGTCCATCTTCCCACAGGTCAGCCTCCGAGGACGGCACGCAGACCGGGCTGGAGCCGGTCGCCGTGGGCGCGCACGAGGTCGTCGCACAGCTCGAAGATCCGCTCGACCGGCAGCGTGGCCGCCGTGGCCGGGTCGGTCATCGCCGCGTGGCGGATGTGCCGGGGGTCGTCCTCGAGGGCCGCGCGCACGACCAGGTCGTTGACGCTCAGGTACGTCCGGTTGAGCGCCGCGAGCTGGGGTGGCAGGGTGCCGATCCGGGTCGGGCGGACGCCGGTGCCGTCGACCAGGCACGGCACCTCGACCACGCCGCCGGCGGGCAGGTTCTCGATCAGGCCGCGGTTGACGACGTTGCCGTAGACCGTCCGCGGGGTGCCGGTCACCAGGCTGTGGACGATCTGCGGCGCGTACTCGCCGGTGCCTTCGACCGGCAGCGGCTCGTCGGCCGCGATCGCCCGGCGGGTGCGTTCGTACTCGGCTTCGTTCTCCGCGACGATGCCGAGGTAGTCCCCGATCGGCAGCCGCAGGCGCTCGATCTCGCTGTCGTGCCCGAGGTACCAGGGCACGTACTCGGCGGAGTGCTCGCTGGTCTCCGTCGGGTAGTAGCCGAGCCGGCGCAGCATGTCGAACCGGACGCGCCGCCGCAGCTGCCCGTCGGCCTCGGCCAGCTCACGCAGCCGCGGGTAGAGGTCGGCGCCCGCGTGCTCGAACCGCAGCACCCACGCCTGGTGGTTGACGCCGGCCGCGACGTAGGTGACCTCCTCGAACGGCACCCCGACGAGGGCGGCGAGCCCGTGCACGGTCCAGTACACCGAGTGGCACAGCCCGACGACCCGCGTCAGCCCGGTGGCTTCGCTCAGGTACTGGACGTTCATCGCCATCGGGTTCGTGTAGTTCAGCAGCCACGCCTGCGGGCAGACGTCGGCGATGTCCGCCCCGAGCGCCTTGAGGAAGGGGAACGTCCGCAGCGCGCGGAAGATCCCGCCGATGCCGAGGGTGTCGCCGATGGTCTGGCGCAGGCCGTAGCCTTCCGGGACCTCGAAGTCGGTGCGGGTCGCCGCCGCCATCCCGATCTGGACCATGTTCACGACGAAGTCGGCGCCGGAGAGGGCTTCCCGGCGGTTCGCGTGTGCGGTGAGCACCGGCTTGACGCCCCGCGCGGCGGCGATCCGCCGGGCCGCGGCCAGCGCGGTGGCCAGCCGGTCCGGGTCGATGTCGTGCAGGGCGACGTGCGCGCCGTCCAGCTCCGGGTAGGCGAACAGGTCGGCCAGGAGGCCCTGGGTGAACACGACGCTGCCCGCGCCGACGAAGGTGATCTTGGTAGGCATGGAAGTCCGATCCGAGTTGTGAAGGGGAAACGCCTCAGCCCTTGAGCCCGCTGGAGGTGACCGACTGGATGAACGTCTTCTGCGCGCCGAGGAAGGCCAGCAGCACGGGCAGCACGGTGATGACGTTGCCCGCCATCACCGCGGCCCAGTTCGTGTGGTGCTGGCCCTGGAACGTGGTGAGCCCCAGCTGCAGGGTGTAGGTCGTGTCGTGGTTGACCGCGATCAGCGGCCAGGTCAGGTCGTTCCAGGTGCTGAGGAACGTCAGCACGGCCACCGTGCTGAGCGCGGGCCGCGAGAGCGGCACGACGATGGTGAACAGCACGCGCAGCCGCGAACAGCCGTCGATCCAGGCCGCCTCTTCGAGCTCCCGGGGCAGCGACAGGAAGAACTGGCGCAGCAGGAACACCGCGAACGGCGTCACCAGCGAGGGCACGATGAGCGCGCCGAGGGTGTCGATCAGGCCGAGCTTCTTCATCACCAGGAACGTCGGGATCATGGTGAGCTGGAAGGGGATCGCCATCGTCGCGACCATCAGCGCGAGCAGCGTCCGCGAGCCGGTGAACCGCATCCGCGCGAACGCGTACCCGCCCAGCGTGCCGAACAGCAGGTTCGACACCACGGTCACCGCCGAGACGATCAGCGAGTTCGTGAACCAGCGCACGAACAACGCGTTGTCGAGGACGTAGCGGTACCCCGAAAAGTCCACACGGGACGGCCAGAGCGCGGGCGGGAACCGGTTGATCTCGGCGTTGCTCATCACCGAGCTGAGCAGCAGCCAGACCAGCGGCGCCGCGAACAGCAGCGCCAGCGGCACGAGCAGCAGGTGCCAGGGGCTGAACGGCAACCGGGGCCGGCGCAGCACGGGCAGCACCGCGCGGGTCGCGGGGACGTCGATGCGGACGGGCTGTGTCTTCATCGCAGCGCCTTCCCGGGCCGGCGCAGCACGCGGAGGACGACCACGACGGCGAGCAGGGCCAGCGCGAGCACGTAGGCCGACGCCGCGCCGTAGCCGGCGGTGAAGTTCTTGAACGCCTGCTCCCAGACGAAGTAGACGATGACCGTGGTCGAGCCGAGCGGGCCGCCCTTGGTCGTCACGTAGACCAGGTCGAACACCTGCAGCGACGTGATCAGCTGCCACAGCACGAGGAACGCCGTCACCGGGGTGACCGCGGGCAGCGTGACGTGCCGGAGCACGCGCCACGTCCCGGCGCCGTCCAGCCGCGCGGCCTCGACCAGCGACGGCGGGACGTCCTGCAGCGCGGCCAGGTACACCACGACGCAGAAGCCGGTACCGCTCCACAGCGTGATGCCGACCAGCACCAGCAGCGCCTGCGCCGGGTCGGTCAGGAAGCCCTGCGGCGACACGCCGAGGTGGTGCAGCAGCGAGTTGGCCGCGCCGAACTGCGGGTCGAGGATGAAGGAGAACAGCACGCCCTGCGCCGTCGCCGACAGCACGAACGGGACGAACACGAGCGTGCGGTACACCCCGGCGAACCGGATCCGCCGGTTCAGCGCCTGCGCCAGCAGGAACCCGAACAGGATGCTGAGCGGGACGTACAACACCGTGTACAGCACGGTGTTCCCGACGGCCTGGGCGAAGTGCGGGTCCTGGGCGAGCGCGGCGTAGTTGTCCACGCCGACCCACCGGCTCGGGGTCACCAGGTCGTCGGCCTGGAAGGACAGCACGAGCGACCAGGCCACCGGCACCACGCCGAGGCCGAGGATGATGAGCACGGCGGGGGAGATGTAGGCCCAGGCGGCCGCGGTTTCGCGGCGTCGGCTGTGTTGTACGGGGGTAACTGAGCCTTTCGGGGGTTCCGGGTGGCGGAGCCCCCGGCCCGAGGCGGAGCGTCGGCTCGGCACGGTGATGGGCTTCGGCAGTCCGGGCATGGCGGCCTCCTAACGCGGGATGATCAGGGCGGCGTTCGCGGCCGCGGCGCAGTCGCGCAGGGCGTCGGCCGGGGTGGCCTGGCCGAGCAGCACGGCGACGATCGCGGTGCCGAGCGCCGCCGACACCTGGGGGTAGGCCGGGTGCACCGGCCGGACGCGGGCGTTG
Source organism: Amycolatopsis sp. NPDC005003 (assembly GCF_053600695.1). Lineage (NCBI taxonomy): Bacteria > Bacillati > Actinomycetota > Actinomycetes > Pseudonocardiales > Pseudonocardiaceae > Amycolatopsis > Amycolatopsis sp. NPDC005003. The sequence goes on from NZ_JBSGAI010000010.1 coordinate 148,460, forward strand.
TCCAGCGCGTCGACGAACACCGGCAGTCCCGGGGTGCCGTCCGTTTTCTCCTGCCACGCGGGCAGTTGCTGCGTCCGGCGGCTCAGCGGGAGGCTGCCGGCGCCGTCGTCCCAGCGGACGTCCTGGGCCGGGTCGGCGAGCCAGGACAGGAAGGTGCGGGCCGCCGCCACGCGTTCTTCGCCGTTGTCGAACAGCGTCCAGGTGTCCGGGCCGGAGATGGTCACCGGACGGCCGCTGAAGCTCGGCAGCGGGACGACCGCGTAGTCGATCCCGGCGTCGGTGATGTCCGGCAGCTGCCACGGGCCGGTCGCGACCATGCCGATGTGCCCGGCCTGGAACGCCTGGTACATCTGCTCGCTGCCGGTCTTCGGGTCGAGGTAGACGGCTTTCGCCGCGGCGAGGTCGCGGACGACTTCGAGGGCGCGCACGCCCTGCTCGGCGAACCCGATGCCGCGCCCGCCGGCGCCGATGACGTCACCGCCGAGGTCCCACACCATCGGCCACAGCCGCCACACGGTGTCCTCGTCGCCGGTGGCGGGCCACGCCGTGCCGAAGGTGCCGTTGCCCGGGTCCGTGAGCTTCTTCGCCGTCTCGACGAAATCGGCCCACGTCCAGCCCGCGGCGGGCAGCGGGATCCCGGCCGTGCCGAACAGCTCTTTGTTGCACACCACGGCCAGCGAGTCGAGCAGCGCCGGGACCGCGCGGACGCGGCCGTTGACGGTGACCGCTTCCCGGGCCGGGGCCCAGAAACCGGGACCCGCGTCGACGAGGTCGGTGACGTCGACGACGCTGGGGCTGCGGGCCACGCTGGCGAGGTCCGAACCGAAGACGTAGGCGATGTCCGGGAACGACCCCGACGCGAGCGCCGCGGTGATCTTCTGCAGCATCGCGTCGGCGAGGACCCCGCCGCCGAGGTCGACCCGGATTCCGGGGTGCGTGCGGTGGAAGTCCGCGACGAGCTCGTCGAGGACCTTCTTGCCGGTGTCGGTCTGGCCGTGCCAGACCTCGACCGTGACCGGGCCCCCGGTGGCCCGCGCCGGCCCACAGCCGGCGAGGGCGGCACCGAGGGCCAGACCGCCGGCGCCGCGCAGGAATCCGCGGCGGTCCATCAGCGGGTCTTGCCGGGGAACGGAAAAGACATCATCGGTACTCCGGATGATGGTGGGCACGACCCCGCCTCGGACTCTCGCGTCCTGGCGACTCGGTCCGGGCTCGCGGTGGAACCGACATACCGGCTGGGCGTACCTCTGACGTCGGTGCTCCCGACGTGGACAGCAGTAAAGCGAGCGCGATCGAACGTGTCAAGACGGGTGGTCAGCAGGTCTTGCGCAGGTACCCGCTCGTGCCCTGGGGCACCACGTAGAGGTCACGCCGGACGATGCTGATCTTGTTCTTCCACTCCGGGCAGCCCTTGCTCATGCCCGAAGCGGTGTACTCGACGTCGACCACCCGGTTGTTGAACGGGCCGGCGTAGTCGGCGCACTCCTCGTATTCCCCGCATTCTTCGGTCACGGCGAAGTCGAGGCCGTTGGCGACCCGGTTGCCGGCCAGTTCCGGGGTGTTCTTCTGGGCGATGGCGAGGTTCTTGCCGTGCGCGCGGGCGGACAGGAGCTTGATGTACTCCTGCGCGTGCGTGGTGGTGAGCAGGTTCTTGGACCGCGAATAGCTGTCGTAGTTGTCCGGCTCGATCGCCTGGTACCCCTTCGAAGCGCACTCGTCGATCCAGCTGCCGACCTTGGCCGCGACCCGGGAGCGCTTGTCGGCGGTGCGCAGGTCGAGCAGCGTCTCCTTCCAGTCGGGGTCGACGACCTTGTTGCCGTTCGAGTCGCGCAGCAGCAGGTCGCTCGGCCAGTCGCCGTCCGCGCCCTCCTGCGCCTGGAAAGCGTTGAGGTAGCAGATGTTGTACTTCCCGCTCGCCGGGGCCGCCGAGACGTCGCGGCTGACGATCTGCACGCCCGACGGCGGGGTGTAGGCACCGCCGATCTGGTAGTCGAACCCGGCGGCCTGCGGCGGCAGGGTGACCGCGGCCGAGGCCGGTGCGGCCACCGCCGCCAGCGTGCCGACGGCCAGTGCGCCCGCCGCCGTGAAAGAAGCGAATCGCTTGCCGTGGACGGGGAGAGAACGCTTCATCCGGAACTCCGTCATCGTCGGGGGCTGTTGTCGGCGAAAGGTAGGCAGGACGACCACCGCGGTCAACGAAACGCGCATTCGCGATGCGCGTTTCAGCGTTCGGCGACGGCTTCCACCACGGTGACCCGGACCCCGGCCCGGCGGATCGCCGCGACCGCGGCGGGCGCGGCCGAAGAGTCGGTGATGACTTCGTGCACGTCCTGGATGTCACCCATGCGGGCGAGGGTGGACCGCCCGAGCTTGCTGCCGTCGGCCAGCACGACCACCCGCTGGGCGCGGCCGAGCATGGCGCGGTTGGTCCTGGCCTCGTTTTCGTCGTGCGTGGTGATGCCCGCCGTGGCGTCGATGCCGTCCACGCCGACGAACGCCGTGCCGACGCTGATCGAGGCCAGCACGTGCTCGGCCCAGGGCCCGACCAGCTCGTAGGACTGCGGCCGGGCGACGCCCCCGACGACGACCAGCTTCAGCCGGGGGTGCAGGGCCAGGTCCATCGCGATGTTCAGCGCGTTCGTGACCACCGTCAGATCCGCCCGGCCCGGCAGTTCCCTGGCGAGTTCGCTCGTGGTCGAGCCGCCGGTGAGGGCGATGACGTGCGGCCCGGACGGCAGCGTGCGGATCGCCGCCCGCACGATCGCGCGTTTGGCTTCCGGGGACCGGTTTTCCCGGTAGGGCGGCGGCACCTCGTTCGTGCGCCCCCGTGGCCGCGCGCCGCCGTGGGTGCGGGTCAGCAGCCGCTGTTCCTCCAGTTTGGCCAGATCGCGCCGCAGGGTGGCGGAGGAAACGCCGAACCGGGCGCTGAGCTCACCCACGTGCAGCGAGCCGGTGTCCGCGAGCACCCGCAACAGCTCCGAAAGCCGTTCGGCCCGGGTGGTGCGCCGTTTCCGCGTGGACATGGGCCGAGCCTACGACAGCCGGCGAAACGCTCACTCCGAATGCGCATTTGGACACCGGGCCTTGCCTCCGCGGACCGGCGCGGATGACTCTCCGGGGGTACGTCCCGGCAATCGGAGGCAGCACCTATGCACAGCAGCGGGCGGTGGCCCGGCGACAGCCGGACCGCGCGGGAGATCGAGCAGCAGCCCGCCACCTGGGTCCGGGTGGCGGACGCGGTCCGGCGGGCCCGGCCGGAAATCGACGAGCTGATCGGCCTGCCCGGACGGCGGATCGTGCTCACCGGGGCCGGCACCTCGGCGTTCGCCGGCGAAGTCGTGGCCCGCGATCTCGCGCTGCACCTCGGCCGGCCGGTGGAGGCGATCGCGACCACGGAGATCGTCGCCGATCCGCTCGCCGTGGCCGTGGACGACCGGCCGATCCTGCTGGTGTCCTTCGCCCGCAGCGGCAACAGCCCCGAGTCCGTCGCGGCGGCGGACCTGCTGCAGCGGCTGACGCCCGGGCTGCGGCACCTGGTGATCACCTGCGACCCCGGCGGGCAGCTGGCGCGGCGGTGGTCCGGTGCCCGGGACGCGGTCGTGGTCACCCTGCCGGACGAGGTCAACGACCGCGGGTTCGCGATGACTTCGTCGTTCACCGGGATGGCGCTGGCGGCCCTGCTCGCGTTCGGGGTGGACGTCGACGTCGAGGCGCTGGCGCGGGCCGGGTCGGCGGTGCTCGGCGGCGCGGCGGAACACGCCTCGGCGATCTCCGGCGCCAAGCCGGCCCGGCTGGTGTTCCTGGGCTCCGGGCCGCTGCGCGGGCTGGCCAGGGAAGCCGCGCTCAAGTGCCTCGAGCTGACCCGGGGCGAGGTGGTCGGCATCGCCGATTCCGCGCTGGGCTTCCGGCACGGGCCGAAGTCGGTGCTCGACGAGCGCACCATCGCCGTGGTCTTCCTCGCCACCGACGCGTACGCGCGGCGTTACGACGTGGACATCGCCCGCGAGCTGGTGCAGTCACTCGGCGCGGAGCGGGTGGTCGTGGTGGGCGGCGACGACACCGCCGAGTTCGGGGGCGCCCGGGTCTGGCCCGTGCCCGCGCCGCCCCGCCTGCCCGTGGCCGGGTACGCGCTGCTCGCCGTGATCGCGGCGCAGACCACGGCGCTCGCCTGCTCGCTCGCGCTGGGCATCACGCCGGACAACCCCTTCCCCGGCGGCGAAGTGAACCGCGTCGTGCAGGGCGTGGTCGTCCACGATTTCGTTCCTCCGGAGGTGAGCTGACGTGTTCCTCGGTGTCGACGGCGGGGGGACGAAGACGGCGTTCTGCCTGGTCGATCTCGACGGCCGGGTCGTCGCGGAAGCCCGGACCGCCAGCGTGTACTACCTGAGCGAAGGCCTGCAGATCGTGGAACCGTTGTTGCGCCAGGGGATCGGCGAAGTCTGCCGGGCCGCGGGCGTGCCGGTCTCGGACATCGCCTACGGCTTCTTCGGCCTGCCCGCCTACGGGGAGATCAGCGCCGACGTGCCGGAGCTCGACGCGGTACCCGCCGGGATACTCGGCGGGCGGAACTACCGCTGCGGCAACGACATGATCTGCGGCTGGGCCGGGTCGCTCGGCGCGGTCGACGGCATCAACGTCGTCGCCGGCACCGGCTCGATCGCCTACGGCGAGCACGACGGCAAGCAGTGGCGCGGCGGCGGCTGGAGCGAGCTGTTCGGCGACGAAGGCTCCGGCTACTGGGTCGCGATCCAGGGCCTGAACGCGTTCAGCCGCATGGTCGACGGACGGCTGCCGGCCGGGCCGCTGGTCGGGGAGATGCGGGCGGCGCTCGGCCTCGCCGTCGACTTCGACGCCATCGACGTCGTCGTGAACCGGTGGCACGGCGACCGGGGCCGGATCGCGAACCTGAGCAAGGTCGTGACCCGGGCGGCGGACGCCGGCGACGCGGTCGCGACCGGGGTGCTCCGGGAGGCCGGGCGCGAGCTCGCGCTGCTCGTGGACGTCGGCCGCGCGGCGCTCGGGTTCGCCATCGCACAGCGGGTTCCGGTGTCGTACTCCGGTGGCATGTTCGGTTCGGCGCACGTGCTGGCGTCGTTCCGCGACGCGCTCTCCCTCGAGTACGACCTCCGTGCGCCGCTGCTGGAACCGCACATCGGTGCCGCGCTCTACGCGGCGCGCCTGCACGGACACCCGTTGCGGGCCGAACAAGTCCACAGACCGAGTCCGTGCCTCGCCGAGGAGCCGAGATGACCGGATCAGGGGTGCTCACCCGCGGCTGGATCCCGTATGCGGGATTGCTGGTGCTGTTCTGGGGCGTGTGGGGGGCCTTTTCCAGCCTGCCCACCAAGCTCTACGCCTATCCCGACCCGATGGTGTACGTGGTCTGGGCGCTGACCATGCTCGTGCCCGCGTGGTTCTCCTTGCGGGGGAAGAAGTTCGACCGCGGCCGGGCCGCCGCCGGGTACGGGCTGGTGATCGGGCTCACCGGGGCGGGCGGCCAGCTCGTGCTGTTCAAGGCGCTGACGATCGGGCCGGCCTACGTGATCTTCCCGATCGTCGCGCTTTCGCCCGCGGTCACGGTGCTGCTGGCGTTCGCCGCGTTGCGGGAACGGCTCGGCGGGTGGTCGTGGGCCGGCGTGGTGCTCGCGCTCGTCGCCGTCGTCCTGTTCTCGGTGTCCACAGGGGACGGTGGGGACAGCGGGTGGCTCTACCTGGTGCTGGCGGTTCTCGTCTGCGTCGCCTGGGGCGTGCAGGCGTTCTTCATGCGCAAGGCCGCGCTCGCCGGCGTCGACGACGCTTCGACGTTCGGCTGGATGACGATCAGCGGGCTGGTGCTGATCCCGGTGGCCGTGCTGATGATGGGCGGGCTGCCGCTGGGGTTCCCGTGGCAGGCGCCCGCGCTCACCGCCGGGACCCAGCTGCTCAACGCGGTCGGCGCGCTGTTCCTCGTGATGGCGATGAGCCGGGGCAAGGCGTCGATCGTGGCGCCGGTGACCAACGCCCTCGCCCCGGTGCTGACCATCGTCCTGTCGCTGCTGTTCTTCGGCGCCGCGCCGACCGGGTTCCAGATCGCCGGCATCGTGCTGGCCCTCGTCGGCTCCACGCTGATGGTGTACCGCGCGGAAAAGTCCACGGAGCTGGTTCCCGGCAGCGGGGTGTCATGACGCCGCGGATCGTCACGGTGACCCTCAACCCCGCCATCGACGTCACCTACCGGGTCGACGCCCTGCACCTGGGCGGGACCACGCGGGTGTCGGACGTCCGGTCCCGTGCCGGCGGCAAGGGCGTCAACGTGGCGGCGGTGGTCCGCGAGCTGGGTGGCGAGAGCCTGGTGCTGGCGCTGACCACCACCCGGACACCCGACGAGTTCCGGATCGGGCTGGACGAGCTGGGCCTCGCGCACCGGCTCGTGCCGGCGTTGCCCGCGGTGCGGCGGACGGTGGCGGTGGTGACGCCGGCCGGCGGGACCACGATGGTGCAGGAGAACGGCCTCCCGGCCGGCGGGACGGCGGAAGCGGGCCTCTTCGCCGCACTCCGCGCCGAGCTGCCGGCCGGCGCCGTCGTGATCTCCGGGAGTGTGCCCGGCGGGCTGGGCGCCGACGTTCCCGCGAGGCTGGCCCGGCTGTGTGCCCGGCACGGCGTGCCCGCCATTGCCGACGTCTCCGGCGCCGCCCTCCACGAGGCCGCCGGGAGCGGAGCGGTGCTCATGCCGAACGAGGACGAGCTGGCGGAACTCGGCGGGCCTGGGGCCGGGCCGGACCTGGTGGCCGCGGGAACGCCCGCGGTGGTGGCGACCTTCGGCGCCGAGGGCGCGATGGCCGTCACCGAGCGGGGCACCTGGCGCGCCCGGCCGGCCGAAGTCGTCACCGGGAATCCGGCCGGTGCCGGAGACGCGGCGGCCGCCGCGCTGGCGGTCCGGCTGGCCGCCGCCGGTGCGGTGTCCGAAGTGGACTGGCCGGTGGCGCTCGCGGACGTCGTCGCCACGTCGGCCGCCGCGGTGCTGCGGCCGGTCGCCGGCGAGATCGACATCGCGGCGAGGAACCGGTGGATCGGGGACGTGAAAGTGGAGAGGATTCGATGAACTGGGGCGCTTTGCTGGACGACCTGCGGGCCCGGCGGCGCGCGATCGGGGCGTTCAACGCGATCCTGATCGAGCACGCCGAAGCCGTCGTGGCCGGCGCGGAGCGCAGCGGGCTCCCGGTGGTCCTGCAGATCTCGCAGAACGCCGTCCGCTACCACGGTTCGCTGGCGCCGTTCGCGCTCGCCTGCCTGCGGCTGGCCGAAAGCGCGACGGTGCCCGTCCTGGTCCACCTCGACCACGTCGAGGACGAGGAGCTGATCCGCGAGGGCCTCGACCTGGGCATCACGTCGGTCATGTTCGACGCGGCCGCGGTGCCCTACGCCGAGAACGTGGCCCGGACGAGGGCGGTGGTCGAACGCTGTCACGCGGCGGGCTGCCGCGTCGAGGCCGAGCTGGGCGAGATCGGCGGCAAGGACGGCGCGCACGCCCCGGGCGTCCGCACGGACCCGGCCGAGGCCCGCGAGTTCGTCGCGGCGACCGGCGTCGACTCACTGGCCGTGGCCGTCGGCTCGTCCCACGCGATGGCCGACCGCAGCGCGGTCCTCGACGAGGACCTGATCGCCACGCTCGCCGCCCGCGTCCCGGTGCCGCTGGTACTGCACGGTTCGTCGGGCGTACCCGACGAAGGCCTGCGCGCGGCGGTGGCGAGCGGCATCGTCAAGGTCAACATCGGAACCCGGCTGAACCAGGTGCTCACGGCGTCGGTGCGCTCGGCACTCGGGGAGCACGAGACGCTCTCCGATCCCCGCCGCTACCTGGCGCCCGGCCGGGCCGCGGTCCGTGACGAAGTGGCCCGGCTGCTCACGTTGCTCGCCGGGGCGGGAGTCACGTCCGGCGACTACCCTGGACGGCACTGAGCAGCGAGAGCTTCCGGTGCGGTGGCGAGCTCGCTTCCGGCCACGTCGAGGAGGCAGGATGCCCGCGATCCACCACGTTTCCGTCGTCGTCGGCGACCTGGAGGAGGCGGCCGGCTTCTACGAACGCGCGCTCGGGTTCCGGCGCCGCACCGACCGCCCGGGTCATCTGGGGCCCGGTGCCTGGCTCGACGTCGGCGGGCAGCAGCTCCACCTGATCCAGGGCACCCCGCCGCCGGCGCGGGGGCAGCACTTCGCCGTGTTCGTCGACGACCTCGACGCCGAGGTGCGGCGGCTGCGCGCGGAGAGGATCGACGTCACCGACCCCGTCCCGATCGGGGCCGCGCGGCAGGCCTTCCTCGCCGACCCCTCGGGGAACCGGATCGAGCTCCACGGCAACTAAGCGCAGCCACGGTGAGTGTGTCCGAAAAAAGACGATCTCACCTGTTCAGCTTATTTCGGAGCTTCCTCCCGTCAGGTCATGATCTGCGCGTCGAACTGGCCGCGTGATTCGTCGGGGGTCGCGCCTGGTGGTGGGGGACCTCCGATGCTGTCGTACGCCGCGCTCTTCCGTCGTGCCCACAGAGCGGCCGAGCGCCGCTCGCCCCTGCTGCTCTGGTTCTGCGTCGTCCTGACGCTGCTCGTCGCGCTCACCGGGGTCGTCACCTTCGAGCCGCCGCGCGCCGCGGCCCAGCCGGCGCCGCCCGCGTCGAACACCGGGCCGGCCGAGGCCGCCGACCTGCCGTCCGCGCGCGCCACCGCCCGCCTGCAGAACCGCCGGATCGAAGCCCTCTCCGAACGCACCGAAACCGAGACCACCTGGGTCAACCCGGACGGCAGCCGCACCACGGAGGTCAACGGCGGCCCGATCCGGGTGCGCCGCGGCGAAGCCTGGGTGCCCGTCGACCTGACGCTGACCCAGGGCGCCGACGGCGCGGTCCGGTCCAAGGCCCACCCGCGCGGGCTCGTGCTCGCCGGTGCCGGCGGCAAGCAGGGGGAGACCCGCGACCTCGCGTCCGTGCAGGCCGCCGGCGGCCAGGTCGCCCTGCAGTACACCGGCCCGCTGCCCGCTCCGGTGCTCGCCGGCGACACCGCGACCTACCCCGAGATCCAGCCGGGCGTCGACCTCCAGGTCAAGGCGACCCGCACCGGGTTCGAGCAGTTCTTCGTCGTCAAGCGGCGGCCCTCCGCCGCCCTCGACTTCACGTTGCCGGTGCGGGCGAGCGGGCTGACCACGAAGTCCGACGCCGACGGCAACACCCAGCTCGTCGGCCCGCACGGCGAAGTCGTCGGCGCGCTGCCCGCGGCCGAGATGTGGGACGCGAAGGTCGACCCGCGCAGCGGCGATCCCGCCGGGAAGGTGCGGGTCGGCAAGACCACCGCCCCGAAGGCGAAGGCCGCGGGCGTCGACGTCACCGTCACGCCCGACAGCTCCTACTTCGGCGACCCGGCCCGCGCGTACCCCGTCACCGTCGACCCCGGCGTGACGATCTGGACCAGCTTCGACACCTTCACGCAGTCCAGCATCGCCAACACCGACCAGTCCGGGCAGCCGGAACTGCGGCTGGGCACCTTCGACGGCGGCACCACGAAGGCCCGGTCCTACCTGCACTTCGACGTCTCGCGCTTCCGCGGCACGCGGGTGCAGTCGGCGAAGCTCTGGCTCTACGCCACGCACTCCTACTCGTGTTCGGCCCGCAACTGGGAGATCTGGGACACCGCGCTGGTCGGCACCGGGACCCGGTGGTCGAACCAGCCGAACCCCTACACGCGCTGGGCGACCACCGGCGCCACGCTGGGGCACGACTCGGCCTGCGCCGACAACTGGATCGGCACCGACATCCCGAACCTGATCGGGGCGTGGGCGGCCAACGGCGTCACCACCGGGTCGATGGTGCTCAAGGCGGAGTCCGAAACGGACACCTACGGCTGGAAGAAGTTCTCCTCCAGCGAAGGCGGCGCGGTGCCGCACCTCGACGTCACCTACAACACCCGGCCGAACCCGGCCGCCGGCCTGAGCGTCTCCGACCGCGGCGACAACGGCGGCGCCACCTACACGCGCTCGCTGACGCCGACGCTGACCTTCCGGCCGTCGGACCCGGACGGCGACGACCTCACCGCGGTGTTCTACGTTTACGACGGCGAGACGATGATCGCCGACTACTGGCAGTGGGGCGTGCCCTCCGGCAGCGTCGCGCAGTGGAAGATCCCGGCCGGGCTGCTGCAGGAAGGCCGTCAGTACCGCTTCCGCGCCACTTCGTTCGACGGGAGCAAGGACTTCGGCGACGACGCCTGGGTCGGGCTCCAATCGGTCCGCAGTGGACAGTACGTGGACGTCGCCGCCTGCGGCTGGGGCAACGGCACCCGTGTCCAGCAGTACCCGGCCAACGGCGCCGACTGCCAGAAGTTCTTCCCCTGGGGCACCGGCGACGGCTACTACCAGTTCCGGGTCCGCCATTCCGGCCAGGTGCTCGACAACCGCAACTGCGTCACGGACAACGGCAACCCGGTGATCACCTACGACCAGGTCTACGGCGACTGCCAGAAGTGGGCGTTCGAGCGCCAGGGCAACGGCGTCTACAAGTTCGCGGTGAAGAACGCGAACAAGGTCCTGGACCAGAGCTGCTCGACGACCAACGGCACCGCCCTGGTCATCTGGGAGCGCGTCGCCAACGACTGCCAGACCTGGCGCATGGTGCCCACGCCCGCCAACGGCGTCGCGGTGCCGTGGCTGACGTTCACCGTCGACACGCAGGCGCCCGGCGCGCCCACGGTGTCCTCGGCGGACTACCCGAGCGACGACGCCTGGCACAAGGCCGCGGGCCAGGCCGGGACCTTCGCCTTCGCCCCGGCGCCCGGTTCGACCGACGTCGCCGCCTACGTCTACGGCCTCGACGTCACCCCGGCCACCGAGGTCGCGGCCGGGGCGGACGGCAAGGCGGCGCCGTCGATCACCCCGGCGACCGACGGCCAGCACGTGCTGAGCGTGCGCACGAAGGACCGGGCGGGCAACCTGTCCGCGATCGTCAGCCATCGGTTCAACGTCGGGCGGGGCGGGTTCGTGCGCCCCGCGGAGAGCGCCCGGGTGGTCAGCCGCGTACCGCTGCAGGTGACGGCCGAACCCGCGTTGACCCACGTGAAGTTCGCCTGGCGCCGCGGCCCGGGTGCCGCGGTCGAGTCGGACATCCCGCCCGCACACCTGAAGAAGGCCGACGGATCGGCGCTGGGCACGGGATTCGTGCCGCTGTCCTCGCTCGGCGGGACGGCGACCTGGACGGCGGCCGACACGCTCGGCGCGACCGCCGGCGTCGTGCAGGTCAAGGCGGTCCTGGCGACCGACGCGGCCGGCACCGGGGCGTACGCCATGGTGTGGCGCACGGTGATCGTCGATCCGAGCGCGGACGGCGCGGAGAACGAGGAGCTCGGCGGCGGCTCGCTCAACCTGCTCACCGGCGACTTCTCCCAGTCCACGACGGACGCCCAGGAGTTCGGGCTTTCGGTGTCCCGCACGGCTTCTTCGCGGGATCCGCGGGCGGGCTACCAGCCGCAGCGCGAGCGGCTCACGGCGAACCAGCAGAAGATCACCACGGACACCGCCGGGTTCCAGTCGCTCACCGCGGCACCGACGCGCGTGACCGACCGCGGCCACGAGAGCGGCGAGTCGCTGCAGCTCACGCCGGTCCCGTCGGGGCAGTGGGGCAGCGACACCTACGCCGCCATCGAAGGCGACATGGACTCCGGGTTCCACCTCGGCACGAAACCGGGGCGGCTGTACCGGATCACCGGCTGGATCTACGTTCCCGCGTCGACCGGGCTGAACCCCGGTGACGGCCGCGGCCTGCGGATCGTCGGCTACACGAAGAACGCCGACAACGACTACCACGCCCAGCTGTCGAACCAGCCCGCCGTCACCGACGCGTGGGTACAGCTGAGCCTCGACTTCAAGGTCCCCGCCGACGCCTCCCAGGCGTTCGTCCGGCTGTACAACGGGTTCGCCATCGGCAGCGGCAAGCCGGTCTACTTCGACGATCTGTCGGTGCGGGAGCTGACCGCGCCGTTCGGCCCGCAGTGGCTCGGCGGCACGTCGGCCGACGCCACCGAGATCGACTACACCCGGCTGACCCTCGACGCGGACAACGTCGCCCAGGTCGAGCAGGTCGACGGCTCGAAGGTCTGGTTCACCAAGGCGGGCAACGGCGCGTTCTTCCCCGAACCCGGCGCCGAAGACCTCTCGCTGAGCTTCGACGGCACGAACTACAAGCTCGCCGAAACCGACGGCACCGTGACGCTGTTCAGCCGCGCGGCCGACGGCGGGTCGTACCTGGTTTCCTCGACGACGCCGCCGGCGCAGGCCGCGACCACCCGCTACGTCTACGAGAACGTCGACGACCAGGTCCGGATCAAGCGGGCCGTCGCGCCCGTGGAAGCCGGGATCGGCGACTGCACCACCGCCACGCCGGCGCGTGGCTGCGAGGCGATCGAGTACGACTACGCGACGGCGACCACCGCGACCGCCACGGCGTTCGGGGACTTCGCCGGGCAGGTCCGCGGCGTCATGGCCTGGACCACCGACCCGGCGAACGGTGCCGTCGGGAAGGTGGGCATCGCGCAGTACGCCTACGACGACCTCGGCCGCCTGCGGGAGGTCTGGGACCCGCGGCTGTCCCCGCCGCTCAAGACGACCTACGCCTACGACGACGCCGGCCGCGTCACCCAGGTCGGCGCGACCGGCGAACTGCCGTGGATGTACGACTTCGGCGCCGCCGGGACCGGCGACCCGAACGCCGGACGGCTCCTGCGGGTGCGCCGCGCGACCCTCAAGCAGGGCAGCGCGACCGAGATCGACGGCGAAGTGGCGAGCACCGTCGTCTACAACGTGCCGCTCACCCGCGCCGCGGGCGGGCCGTACGACCTCGACGGCCCGTCGGCGGCGGCGTGGTCGCAGACCGACATCGCCACCGACGCGACGGCAATCTTCGGGCCCGAGGACCCGGTGGCGGTCAACACCGCGACACCGAGCGCACCGGGGCCGGACGGTTACCGCGCGGCGAACGTCCACTACCTCGACGCCGCGGCCAAGGAGGTCAACACCGCGACGCCGGGCGGCTACATCGACACCACGGAGTTCGACCGGTTCGGCAACCCGGTCCGGACGTTGGAGGCGTCGAACCGCGCGCTCGCGCTGGGGCAGCTGCCCGGCGGGGACGACCAGCTCGCGGCACTCGGCCTGGCGCAGTACGACTCGAAGACCCGTGCGGTCTGGCTCGACACGCAGACCCGCTACAGCGCCGACGGGCTCGACGAGGTCGAGAGCCGTTCGCCGTTGACCCGGATGGCGCTGGACGCCGACCCCGACCAGGTGGTCAACGCGCGGGCGCACGCCACGAAGGCCTACGACGAGGGCAAGCCGGACGGCACCGCCTACCACCTCGTGACCACCGAGCGCACCGGCGCGGAGGTCGTGGGGATGACCGGCGAGCAGGACGTCAAGGTCAGCAAGAACGGGTACGACCCGGCGATCGGCGGTGTCTCCGGCTGGGGCGTGCGCGAAGCCACGAAGATCACGCTCGACGCCGAAGGACCGTCCGGTGCGGTCGGCACGGTGACCACCGCGGTCCGGTACGACGACCGCGGCCGGGGCCGCGAGTCCCGCAAGATCGACGCCACCGGCACCGACGCCGGCACCACGCTGTCGGTCTTCTACACCGCCGGCGCCAACCCGGACGACGCCGCGTGCGGCAACCGGCCCGAGTGGGCGGGGTCGCCGTGCGTCACCAGGCCCGGCGGGGCGATCACCGGGCACGACGCGGCCCGGATGACCGCCGAGCTGCCGGTCAAGCGGATCGAGTCCTACACCCGGTTCGGCGAGGCCGACCGGATCAGCGAAACCGTCGCGGGCAGGACCCGGACCACCGTCACCACCTACGACGGCGCGGACCGGATCGCCGCGGTGGAGCTGAGCGGGGACGTCGGCACGCCGGTGCAGAAGGTCAGCACGACCTACGACCCCGCCACCGGCGACGCGACGAGCACGCAGTTCGCCGACGGCACGAAGGTCCAGCGCGCGTTCGACCGGCTGGGCAGGCTGCGGTCCTACACCGACGCCGACGGCGCGTGGACGAACTCGGAGTTCGACCGGTTCGGCAAGCCGGTGAAGGTGACCGACTCGCTCGGCAGCACCCAGACGTTCACCTACGACCGCGCCGCCGAGCCGCGCGGCCTGCTGACCTCGGTGACCGACAGCGTCGGCGGAACGATCACCGCGAAGTACGGTCCGGACGGTCAGCTCGTCGAGCAGACGCTGCCCGGCGGGATCCGGCTGAACGTCACCCTCGACCCGGCTGGCGACCCGGTGGCGCGCAGCTACACCCGGATCTCGGACAACGTCCTGGTGGCGGCGAGCTCGTCGGTGGACAACGTGCGGGGCCAGGTGGTGCGCCAGAACGGGCCGGGCTCGTCGAAGACCTTCGGCTACGACCGCTGGGGCCGGCTGACCTCGACGGCGCAGGTGTCTTCGGCGACCGGGATCTGCACCACCCGCGCCTACACCTACGACCGCCGGTCCAACCGCACCGGCAAGACCACGAAGACCGGCTCCGCGGCGGGGGAGTGCCCGGGCGAGGCGGATCCGGCGGCGGCGACCGAGTCGCACGCGTTCGACTCCGCCGACCGGATCACCGACGCCGGCTACACCTACGACGCCTTCGGCCGGATCACGCAGACGCCGACGGGCGTGCAGAACTCCTACTACACCAACGACCTGCTCGCCGGGCAGCAGACGGCGGACGCGCGGATGTCGTGGACGCTCGACCCGGCGCTGCGGTTCCGGAAGTTCACCAGCGAGAAGCTGGTGGACGGCAGCTGGGCCAGCGCCGTCACCAAGGTGAACCACTACGGCGCGGACAACGACGAGCCGCGCTGGATCGCCGAGGACGTCACGCAGGCGAACAACGTCAGCCGCAACGTCGAGGGTCCGGACGGGGACCTCGCGCTGGTCACCGGGCAGACCGGCGGGGTCACGCTGCAGCTGCTGTCCCTGCACGGCGACGTGATGGCGCAGGTGCCGGTGGACCCGGCCGCGGGCACGGTCACCGGCGCGGTCACCGTGCTGGACTCCGACGAGTTCGGCCTGCCTTCGGCGGACACGCCGGCGGCGAAGACCGCGCGCTACGGCTGGCTCGGCGGCAAGGAGCGCTCGTCCGAAGCCCTCGGCGGGGTCGTGCTGATGGGCGTGCGCGGCTATGACCCCGGCTCCGGCCGGTTCCTCCAGCCGGACCCGGAGCCCGGGGGCGGCGCGACGGCGTACGACTACTGCAACGCCGACCCGGTCAACTGCACGGACCTGGACGGGCGGTGGGGCTTCGGGTCGTTCTTCAAGGCCGTGGCCAACGTGGTGGCCAAGGTCGCCGAGGTCGCGTCCTACATCCCCGGCCCGATCGGCACCATCGCCGCCGGGGTGTCCGCGGTCGCCTACGCCGCCACGGGCAACTGGGCCAAGGCGGGGGAGATGGCCATCACCGCGGCCGCGAACCTGGTCGGCGCCGGGGCGGTGGTGAAGGTCGCCGCGAGAGTCGTGAAGGCCGCCGCGAAGGTCGGCGGCAAGGCGGCGTCCGGGGTGGCCAGAGCCGGGCGCGGGCTGGCCGGGCGGGTGACCAGCGCCGTCCGGCGCGGCTGCAACTCGTTCGCCCCGGACACCCGGGTGCTGCTGGCCGACGGCTCGACCCGCCCGATCTCGGAGATCGAGGAAGGCGACCTGGTCGCGGCGACCGACCCGGAGACCGGCGAGACCTACGCCGAGCCGGTGGTCAACGTGATCGTGGGCCTCGGCGACAAGCACCTGGTGCAGCTGTCGACCGGCGACGGCGAGCCGGTCACCGCGACCGCGAACCACCCGATCTGGGTGGACGGCCGGGGCTGGACCGAGGCGGGCGCGATCGGCATCGGCGACCGGGTGCTGCTGCCGGGCGGCGCCACGGCGTCCATCCGGGTGGTGCGGGACCTCGGCCACCGGACCGGGACCCTGGTCTACAACCTGACCGTCGACGGCACGCACACGTTCACCGTCGTCAGCGGCGGCACGGCGTTCGTCACCCACAACGCCAGCGGGGCCTGCCCGGTCGGCGGCGGGCGCAGCGGCAAGGCGCCCCGGCTGCGCCAGCTGGCGAACGACGACAAGGTCGCCAAGCACCTCCGGGGCTACATCAAGAACTCGATCCGGCAGCGCGGCAAGCCCGCGGTGCCGCCGGGGTACCAGGTGGCGCACTACCGCACCCACGAAGCCGCGCGGGGCTGCAGCTACCGGTGCGGGCACCTGCAAACCAGGGAATTGCACCGGTTGCAGCACAAGTACGATAACAACGGCCGGCGGTTGCGCGGGAAGACGAAGATCCGCCGCTGATGGGAGAAATGGTGAACGAGTTTCCGCCGTTGACGGCCGAGGAGGCCGGGCTCTGGTCGGCGAAGCCGGGCGCATCCCGTGCGCTCTACCTCGTTCGCAGCGTCGTCGCCTCGGGCCTGATCTGCGCCTGGGGCGACGACGAGGACACCGCGATGATGGAGGATTCCGAGGGCCGCGTCGTGGTGCCGGTGTGGCCGCACCCGGAATTCGCGATCCGGGAATTCGGGCCGGTCACGCCGGACGAGAAACCCGTCCCCGCCGACCTCGACCGCTTTCTCGAGGTGTGGCTGCCCGGGCTGGAGGAGGACGGCTACGGCCTGGCGGTGTTCCCGGTCGACGACCGGATCGCGGTGACCTGGACCCCGGCCGAGTTCGCGTCCAAGATCCGGGCGGAGCGGGCGAAGGCCGCCTCCGGTGCTCAGTGACGAAGAACGCCGGGCGGCGAAGCAGGCGTACAAGCAGAGCTCGCGGGAAGCGATGTGGAGCCGGCTCGGTCTCGACGCCGGTCAGCTGGCCGGCCTGCTCGACCGCCTGGAAGCCGGCCTCGGCCCCGGCTGCGACCACACGCTCACCCGCACCCGCACGTGGGCCCTCGCCGCGGGGCTGGACTGGCCGCCCCTGGAAAACCGGCTGAGGTCCCTCGGCGGCGGCTGCGACTGCGAGGTCCTCGCGAACCTGGACCCCGCCGACTGGGGGTAGCGGCTGCGCGTTGTCACGCAGGTCCGGGTGCGGGCGGTGTTCGTGGGTGAGGACGGGAGCTCAAGCGGTCCGCGTTCGGCGTGCCGACACCGGGTGGCCCGATCGAGCCCGTATCCCGCGTGATCGGCGACGTATCCCGCGTGATGGGGGGCGGATCTCGTGTGATCGGGGGCGTATCTCGCGTGATCGCAGGGGCATGTCGCGTGATCGGAGGGGCATCTCCCGCGTGGCTGCCGGTCAGACGACGGCGGCGGCCGGCCGCGGCGACCGTCGTCGCCTGCCGCCCCGACGGCAGGGCCGGTCACCGCGGCGAGCCGCCGCCCACCCGGCGACGGGGTCCGCATCCGGAGACCCCGTCGCCGGGTGAACTGCCCACCGGGCCGCGGTCTCAACCGTCCGCGGCGGGCCCGATCCCGGTCAGCCGGGCCAGTGCGGCGAAGCCGTCTTCGGTGCCGGGCCAGCGCGCGCGGACGGCGTCGATCCCGGCGCGCCGGACGACCCCGCGCAGGACGGCGGTGACGATGATCGCGTCGTCGGCGTAACCGAGCACGGGGATGAAGTCCGGCACGAGGTCGATCGGCAGGGCGAGGTAGGCCAGCAGCAGCCCGAGCCGGACCCGCACGCCGCGGGGGAGGGTCTTGTCGGCGGCCAGGCGGCGGATGAGCCGCAGGACGTCGGGCAACAGCCGCAGTGCTTCCCGCAGGAGCCCGCCGCGCGGCCGGACGACGACCAGCGCCGCGACGAGCACCAGCCAGGCCAGCAGCAGCGCGGCGGCGAAGCCGATGAGCAGGTCCCACCAGAACGAGCCGGTCACGGGTGCCGCACCGCCCCGGGCGGCCAGGCGGAGGTTTTCCCGCCCGACGTGCGGCCGCTGACCACCAGCCGGCCCCGTCCGAGACTCACCCCGTGATGTTACGTCCGCCCCCGACGGCCACGGCGCGTCAGCCGGCGAACCGCCTCGGCACCTCGAGCCCGCCGGTCGTCAGAGTCCCCGCTTCTCCGGCCGCTCGCCGGCCAGGAACCCGGTGACCCAGCGGTGCGCCGTCGCGCAGACCTCGGCCTCGGTGCCGCGGAGGTGCTCGACGACCTCGCCGTCGGCCCACAGCATGAGGGCGACCGCCCCGGGGCGGATCGGGGTCAGGCCGACGAGCCGGCGGTGCCCGTTGTGCTCGACGGCGCGCTCGGCGGTGAGCCACCGACCGGTCGTGCCGGTGCGGGTGACCGTCCACGCCGGGTCCGCGGCGAGGTCGGCCACGGAGCGGGGCACGAGTTCTTCAGCCGGTTCGCGATGCACGCAGGCCAGCTTCGCACGGCTACCGGCGTCCGGTGAGCCACGGGTGAATATCGGATGAACAACAGCCGACCCGAGATCGAACGGAGTGGCCGCGACCAGGCGCTTCCGCGCTCATCGGCCGGTCGGTCCAGTACCCGCGGGCCACCGGCGGTGCCGTTGCCCCGGCATGATCCACTACGGTGGGCCGGGCCAGGGGGCCGTGACCGTAGGGAGCCGTCATGCCGACCCTCACCACCGTGGCCGACTGGACGATCACCGCGTCCGGTGACACGGCGACCTTCGCGCACGCCGCCGGCGGGGGCCGCTGGGCGCCGCGGGTGTGGAGCGGCCGGGGCCTCGCGATCGCCGAGGCCGATCTACCGGCCCTGGACAAGGTGCTGGGCGAGGTGCTGAAGCTGCCCGTCTACTGGCTGGCCCGCGCCCGGCGCGGGGACAGTGCGGCGGGGGAGGCGGCCGTCTGGTCGTCGCCGCGGTACGACCCGGCCGACGAGTTCGTCTACCTCACCGGTCCCTGCCGGACGGACGCGCCCGCTTCCGGGTACCGGTCCGCCTCGACGTTCGCCATCGATCTGGTCCACCTGCGGGGCCTGCGGATCAGGGTCGCCGCGTACCGGGCCGCTCCCGACGGCGGCTGAGCGCCGGTCAGCCGGGCAGGAGCACCGCCCGGCCCCGGACCCGCCCGTCCCGCAGGCGCCGGAACGCTTCCGCCGCCGCCGTCAGGGGGAACTGCTCGGTCTCCACGTGCAGGTGACCCGCCCTCGCCAGGGCGATCACCTCCCGCAGCTCCCGGGCGCTGCCCCAGAACGGGAGCGACACCGACGCGCCCTGCGGCAGCGGGCCCGGCTTGGCGACCGTGAGCCGCCCGCCGCCGCTGCCGACGATCACCAGGTCGCCGCCCGGCTGCAGGACGGCCGCCCCGAGGGCCAGCGTCGGGTCGCTGCCGACGAAGTCGAGCACCGCGTCGGCGCCACCGGTCTCGCGCCGGAGGACGGCCGCGGTGTCCGCCTTGACGAGCAGCGTCCGGTGCGCGCCGGACCGGTGGGCGAGGTCCAGTGCCTCTTCGCGAACGTCGACCGCGAACACCCGGGCCGCGGTGCGGGCCCGCAGGAGCTGGATCGCGACGTGCCCCAGCCCGCCGACGCCGATCACCACGGCCGCCGCGCCTTCGTTCAGCGTCAACCCGGCCACCGCGTGGTACGGCGTGAGCCCGGCGTCGGTGAGCGGAGCCGCCTGCGTGGCGGCGAGATCGCCGATCGCGACCAGGTGCCGGGGGTGCGGGACGAGCACGTGGCCGGCCATGCCGCCGTCGCGGCCGAGACCCGCGCCGGAGAAGCCAAGCTCGGCGCGCCGGTGGCAGTAGTTGTCCTCGCCGGCCGCGCACCGGCGGCATTCGCCGCAGCCCCACGGGCCGTGCACGGCGACCCGGTCCCCGGCGGCGACGCCGGCGGCTTCGGGCCCCGGGGTCACGACGTGGCCGGCGATCTCGTGGCCGAGGGTGAACGGCAGCCGGTAGGGGAACGCACCGGGTGCCGCGTCGAGGACGTGCAGGTCGGAATGGCAGATCCCGGCCGCCTCGACGCGCACGAGCACCTCGGTGCCCACCGGATCGGGCACGTCGACGTCGGCGGGTGACGGCGGCCGGCCCCACGCGGTGAGCCGGAGGGCGGGGGTCTTGCGCGACGCACTCACACCACCGACGATACAAAAATGAACTCAGTTCAGGAAGAGGGCCGGGCCGGCAAAGTGGCACTGGTGACGGGCGCGGGGTCGGGCATCGGGGCCGCGGTCGCCCGGAAACTGGCCGGTGCGCGGCACCTGGTCCTCGCCGACCTCGACGCCGCGGCCGTGGAGCGGGTCGCCGCGCCGCTGCCGAACGCGCGGGCGGCCGAGGTGGACGTCGCCGATCCGGACCGGGTCGACTGGCTGGTGGCCGGGATCGAACGCGACTTCGGCGGGCTCGACGTCGTCGTGCACGCGGCCGGCGTCGACGATCCCCAGGTGAAGCAGTGGATCGCGGACGCGTGGGAGGCCGGGCGGCCGCCGGAGGTCACGGCCGGCCTGGACGTCCGGTCGTGGCGGCGCGTCATGAGCGTGAACCTCGACGGGACGTTCCACGTCCTGCGGGCCGCGGTCCGGGTGATGGTGCCGCGGCGGGCCGGCTCGGTGGTCGTCGTCGGGTCGTCGTCCGCCTTCGACGCGCCGGCCGGCTACCCGCACTACTCCGCGTCGAAGGCCGGGGTGCACGCCCTGGCGCAGGCGGTGGCGAAGGAGGTGGTCCCGTTCGGCGTCCGGGTCAACGTGGTGGCGCCGGGGCCGACCGAGACCGGCATGGCCGCGCGGACGCCGGACACGCTCCGCCGGGCGTTCGCCGAGTCCGGCGCAGGTGCGTACGCGACGCCGGAGCAGATCGCCGAGGTGGCGCTGTTCCTGGCCGGCGAAGGGGCGGCCAACCTGGCCGGCGCGGTGGTGCTGGCCAACGGGGGCCGCTTCACCGCCTGACGGGGTTGCCAGCGCCCGACCGGGCGGCTACCGTCACCTGAACTGAGTTCACTTCGTCCTCAAGGGAGAGGCAGACGTGGATCAATTCCTGCTCGTGCTCGTCAGCGGGATCGCCAGTGGCGCGATCTACGGCCTGATGGGCCTCGGCCTGGTCATCGTCTACCGGGCGACGGACGTCGTGAACTTCGCGCTGGCCAGCCTCGCCACGCTCGGTCTGTACGCCGCGATCACGTTCCACGACAACGGCGCCGCGGTGCTCGTCGGCGTGCTCGGCGCGGTGGTGGTGACCGTCGTCGCCGGCCTGCTGGTCCGCGAGGTGGTGATCCGGCCGCTCGGCCAGGGCCGGCTGTTCGCCGCGCTCGTGGTGACGATGGGGGTCGCGCTCATCGCCGAGAGCGTGATCGGCTCGATCTGGGGCACCCAGCCCAAGTCGTTCCCCAGCATCGTCGACGGCACGGTCCGCGCGGGCGGCCTCGCCATCCCCGCCCAGAGCCTGCTGACCATCGCGGTCGCCGGGGCGGCGATGGGACTGGTCGCCTTCCTGTTCGGCCGGACCACCACCGGCTCGGCGATGCGCGCGGTCGCCGAATCCGCCGACACCGCGCAGGTCGTCGGGATCAGCGCGCAGCGGATCGCGCGGCTGGCGTGGGCACTCGGGCTCGGGCTCGGCGCGCTCGCCGCGTGCCTGTACGCGCCGAAGGTCGGCCTGGCGCCCACCGTGCTGTCCGCCCCGCTGTTCCGCGCCTTCGCCGGGATCTTCCTCGGCGGGCTGAACAGCATGTACGGCGCGGTCGTCGGCGGGCTGGTCGTCGGGGTGCTGGAGAACCTCGGCGCGAGCTACGTCTCGGCGAGCTTCCGGGACACCTTCGTCTTCACGTTCACCGTCCTCGTGCTGCTGATCCGGCCCCAGGGCCTGTTCGGCACGCGCACCTTCCAACGGGTTTGAGGTACGCCATGACCTTCCTCGGCTCCCGGGCGGCGCGAGCCCTGCTCGGGCCCCTCGCCGCGGTCGCGCTGATCGCGGTGCTGAACTCCGGCGTGGTGCCGCCGTACCAGGCGTATTCGGTCGCACTGGCCGCCGTCTACACGATCGTCGTGCTCTCGGTCGGCCTGCTGGCCGGGTGGTCCGGCGTCTGGTCGGTCGGGCATCCGGCCTTCTTCGCGCTCGGCGCGTACTTCGCCGCCTACGGCAGCAGCCACGGCTGGTCCCTGGAGACCGTCGTCATCGGCACACTCGCGGCGAGCGCGCTGCTCGGCGGCTTCCTCGGCTACGCCGGCGCCCGGTTCTCGACGCTCTACATCGCCTTGCTCACGTTGGCGTTCAGCCTGGTGTCCCTGGAGGTGATCAACCGCTGGACCGACGTCACCGGCGGCGACCAGGGCGTCCCGGTGTCGCAGCTGGACACCCTCGCCGGCGTGCTGCCCAGTGGCGGCGCGGAAGCGCAGACCCTGGCCGTGGCCGCCGCCGGGGTGTGCCTGGCGGTCGCCGTGCTGGCCAAGGGGTCCGCGCTGCGGATGCGCCTGGTGGCCGCGAAGTCGCACCCGCTGGTCGCCCAGTCGATCGGGATCGCGCCCGAGGCGCAGTCGGCCCTCGCCTTCGCGGTGAGCGCGGCGTTCACCGGGTTCGCCGGGGTGCTGCTGGGCCTGCTGAGCGGGTTCGTCAGCCCCGACCCGTTTTCGCTCAACCTGGGCATCTCGCTCATCGCGTCCTGCGTGCTCGGCGGGGTCGGCAGCGTGCTCGGCGCCGTGGTCGGCGGCGGCTACCTCGCCTGGTCGCCCACGCTGGCCTCGTCCGTCGGGCTGCCCCAGCCGGTGGTGCAGGGCCTGGTGCTGATCGCCGCGCTCATCTTCCTGCCGAGCGGGGTGGTGCCGTCGCTCGGCAAGCTCGCCCGGAGGTTCGTCCGGCCGGCGCGGCCCGGCCCGGTGACCGTGCCGGAAGCCGACGTCGTGCGCCGCGTGCCCGCCGGACCGCCGTTGCTGACCTTGACGGACGTGTCCGTGCGCTTCGGCGGGCTGAAGGCACTGGAAGGGGCGTCGCTCTCGGTCCGCCGGGGCGAGGTCCTGGCCGTCATCGGCCCGAACGGCGCCGGCAAGACCACGCTGATGAACGTCCTTTCCGGACTGATCGGCGGTGGCCGAGTCGACGGGAACGCCGGCTACGAAGGAAAAGAGCTGCTCAAAACCCGAGCCACCGCCCGGCGGCGGCTCGGGATCGGCCGCACCTTCCAGCACGCGGAGACGTTCGGCGAGCTCACCGTCGCGGAGAACGTCCTGTGCACGCACCGCCGGATCACGCCCCGGCACCGGCGGGTCGCCGGCGAGCTGCTCGCCCGCGTCGGCCTGGGCGACGTCGCCGACCGGTACCCGGCCGAGCTGCCGTTCGGGCTGCAGAAGCGCCTCGACCTCGCCCGGGCGATGGCCGAGGAACCCGCGCTGCTCGTGCTGGACGAGCCCTTCGGCGGTCTCGACGCCGACGAGCGCGCGACCGCGGCCCGGCAGATCGAGCGCCTGCGCGACGGCGGTGCCGCCGTGCTGGTCATCGACCACGTGCTGGACGACCTGTTCGCCGTGGCCGACCGGGTCGTCGCCTTCGACTTCGGCAAGCCCGTCGGCGAAGGAGCGCCGGACGAGGTCCTGCGCGACAGCGCTGTGCAGGCGTCCTACCTCGGCACGACGACCACCCGCGCCGCGCTGCCCGCGCGGGCCGGGGACAGCCCGGTGGTGCTCCGGCTGACCGGTGTCGAGCACCACTACGGCGGGGTCGCCGCGCTGCGGGGCATCGACCTGGACGTCCACGAGGGCAGCGTCCTCGGTGTGGTCGGCGCGAACGGCGCGGGGAAGAGCACTCTCGGGCGCGTCCTGCACGGCTCGCTGCGGCCGTCGGCCGGGACGCGCGAGGCGAGCGACACCGGCGTCCGGACCGTGCGCACGAGCCTGGTCCCGGAAGGCCGGGCGCTGTTCAAGACGCTGTCCCTGCGGGAAAACCTCGAAGTCGCCGCGTACTCCGTGGGGCTCAAGGGGGCCGCTCTGCGCGCGAGGCTGGACGAGACGGCGGAGTGGCTGCCACCGCGGCTGCGTGATCGCCTGTCGGTGCCGGCCGCCGGGCTGAGCGGCGGCGAGCAGCAGATGCTCGCCATCGCCCGCGCCCTGATGGCCGGACCGGACGTCCTGATCGTCGACGAGCCGGCCCTCGGGCTCGCCCCGGCGCTGGTCGACGAGGTGTACGGCCGGCTGGGCGAGCTGGCGGCGGGCGGCCTGACCGTCGTCCTGCTGGAACAGCTGCTCAGCCGGGCCATGGCGACCTGTCACGACGTGGTGGTGCTGCACGAAGGCGTGGTGGCCGCGCAGGGGGCGGCGGCCGACCCCGCGTTCGCCACGCGGGCCGAGTCCGCCTACTTCGGCGGTGAGCACGCGGTGGCGCTGGGCGTGCGTGACGTGACGACGTTGGAGGCGTGATGCCGATCGATCCGGCCCTGCTCACCGAGACTCCGGAACAGCGCGAACTCCGGAGCGTGACAAGGGACTTCTTCGCCACCCACGGGGGAGACTGGAAGCGGATGGCCGCCGAGCTGGGCGTCCAGGGCCTGGCGATCCCCGAGGAGCACGGCGGGGCCGGGTACTCGTTCGCGGAACTGGCGGTGGTGCTGGAGGAAGCGGGCCGCGCGTTGTGCGCCGGCCCGCTGCTGCCGACCGTCGTCCTGGCCGCCCACACCCTGCTGCTCTGCGGTGATGAGCACTATCTGCCGCGCATTGCCGACGGCACCCTGAGAGCTTCTGTCGCCTTCGAGGGCGACGTCCAGGCCCGCGACGGAACGCTGTCGGGCACGGCGGACTTCGTCCTCGACGGCGCGGACGCGGACCTGGTCCTCGTGCGGGCGGGCGACCGGCTGTTCGCGTGCGAGGCCGGGTCCGGAACTCCGTTGCGGGTGCTCGACGAAACCCGCTCGCAGGCGCGGCTCGAGTTCCGCGACACCCCGGCCACGCCGATCGGGTCCGCGGACGTCGTGCCGCGGGTGCACGACATCGGCCGGGCGGCGCTGGCGGCCGAACAGCTCGGCGGCATCGGGCACGCCCTCGACGCCACGGTGTCCTATGTGCGGCAACGACGGCAGTTCGGGCGGCCGATCGGGTCGTTCCAGGCCGTCAAGCACCGGCTCGCGGCGCTCCTGGTGGAGTACGAGGCCGCGCGCTCGGCCGCGGCGTACGCCATCGCCTGCGTCGCCACGGATGCTCCGGAGCTGCCGGTGGCGGCCGCGGCAGCGGCGACCGTGTGCACCGGCGCGTACCGGCTGGCCGTCGCGGAATACGTCCAGCTGCACGGGGGAACGGGCTTCACCTGGGAACACCCGGCCCACCGGTACGTCCGGCGCGCCCGGGCGGACGAGGTCCTCTTCGGCACCCCGCAGGACCACCGCGCCCGAATCGCCGTCGCATTGCGACTTTAGCCACCCGGACGCCGGTTGACAGCGGCGGCGTCCGACCTATTCAATCAAACTGAAGTCAGTTCAGTTAGGAGAACGAGATGGCCGTGGAAGACGAGATCCAGTTCGAGCGCGACGGGCACGTGGCCCGGGTGTGGCTGAACCGGCCCTGGAAGAAGAACTGCGTCACCGTGCCGATCCTGGAGCGGCTCGACGAGATCATCACCGAGGTCGACAAGGACCCGGACCTGAGGGTGCTGGTCCTGCGCGGCCGCGGCGGCACGTTCTGCTCCGGCTTCGACCTCGACAGCCTGCAGGCCGAGTACATCGGCAGCTCGACGGCGATGGAGGTGGCCGTCATCTCCGCGAAGATCTGCGACCGCCTGTACTCGATGAACACGCCGTCGGTCGCGGTCCTCGAGGGTTACGTCACCGCGGGCGGCTTCGAGCTGATGATCTCCTGCGACTTCGCGATCGCCTCGGACGACGCCAAGATCGGCGACTTCCACATGCGCCGCGGGCTGTTCGGCGGGGCGGGCCCGATCTACCGGGTGCCGCGGATGATCGGCATCCGCAAGACGAAGGAGCTGATGCTCACCGGCAAGCTGCTCTCCGGCGTCGAGGCGGCCGACTTCGACCTGATCAACAAGTCCGCGCCGGCCGACAAGCTGGACGAGACGGTGGACGAGTTCATCAGCCACCTCACCGACAAGAGCCCGTTCCAGATGCGCATCACCAAGATGACCATCGACCGCAGCCTCGACGCCGACACGCAGTCGCTGATGGTCATGGAGCACCTCGCGGTGGGCGTGACGCTGAACTCGGACGACGCGGCGGAAGGTGTCGCGGCGTTCCTGGAGAAGCGTGAACCCAAGTGGACGGGGCGCTGAGCGATGACGAGTGTGGCCGGACTGGGGGTGACCCTGCCCGCCGAGGGCACGTTGTGGACGTGGACGGTTCAGCGATTCGCACCGAAGTCGCCCCCGTTCGTCCCGCCTGCCGGGGGCTTCCGGCCGTTCGCGCTCGGGTACGTCGAGCTGGACGGCGGCCCGCGCGTGGCCGCCGTGCTCGACGTCCCCGACCCGGCGGGTGTCCACATCGGAATGCGGTTCCGCGTCGAGGAAACGACCGGGGTGCCGCACGCGAAGCCGGTCGAGGAGGGTTCGTGACCGACGATGTCCTGATCTGCGGGGCCGCCCGCACCGCGTTCGGCCGCTCCGAGCGGTCCGGGCGCGACCACGCCGTCGAAGCGGCGACGGCGGCGCTGGCCGACGCCGGGATCCCGTGGTCCCGGGTCGGGGCCGCGTTCGGCGGCAGCGACGCCGCCGGCCTGGCCGACACGCTGGTCGCCGACCTCGGGCTGACCGGCCTGCCGTTCGTCAACGTCAAGAACGGCTGCGCGACCGGCGGCAGCGCGCTCGTCTCCGCGGTCAACGCGATCCGCGGCGGGATGGCCGACGTGGTCCTCGTCGTCGGCTTCGACAAGCACCCGCGGGGCGCGTTCGACCCGCGTCCCGCGGACTGGGGCCTCGACGACGCCTACGGCCGCGACGGCCTGATGGTGACCACCCAGTTCTTCGGCATGAAGATCCAGCGGTACGCCCACGACTTCGGCATCACGCCGCGGACGCTGGCCCTGGTTGCGGAAAAGGCGTACCGCAACGGCAGCCTGACACCGGAAGCCTGGCGCCGCAAGGAGATCGGCGCCGACGAGATCCTCGCCTCCGGCATGGTCAACGACCCGCTGACCCGCTTCATGTTCTGTTCTCCGGGGGAGGGCGCGGCGGCACTGGTCCTGTGCTCTCCTTCGGTTCCCACCCGCGACGCCGTCACGCTGCGCTCGGCGGTCGTGCGGACGCGCCGCCGTGGCTCGTTCGAGGTGTTCAGCCCCGTGCTGGAGGCGGGCGAGCCGACCAGCGTCAGCCGGGACGCGGCCGCGGCGGCGTTCGAAGCGGCCGGCGTCGGACCGTCCGATGTGGACGTCGCGCAGCTGCAGGACACCGAAAGCGGCGCCGAGGTGATGCACCTGGCCGAATGCGGCTTCTGCGAGGACGGCGAGCAGGAGAAGCTGATCGCTTCCGGGGCCACCGGGATCGGCGGGACGCTGCCGGTCAACACCGACGGCGGCTGCCTCGCCAACGGCGAGCCGATCGGCGCGTCCGGGCTGCGGCAGGTCTACGAGGTCGTCCAGCAGCTGCGCGGCCGGGCGGGCGCCCGACAGGTGCCCGGCGAACCCCGGACCGGGTTCACCCACGTCTACGGCGCGCCCGGGGTCAGCGCGTGCACGGTGCTCGCCCGATGACCGGCCCGGCGGAGTTCCGCGCCCAGGTCCGGGACTGGCTGTCCACCGTGGCGCGGCCGCGCACCGAGGCCGCCTGGGGCACCGGCGACGACTCGGTCGCCGTCTTCGACAACTGGACCGAGGAAGAGGAGCGTTCGCACACCGCCCGCGGCCAGGAGTGGGAGCGCACCCGCTTCGACGCGGGCTGGGGCGCGCTCAGTCGCGCACCTTCTTCGGGAGGGCGTGGGCTGCCCGCCTTCTACGAGCAGCTCTACCGGACCGAGGAAGCCGCGTTCGACGTCCCGCGTCGCAGCGAGCTCTTCCCCGTCACCCAGCACCTGGTCGCCCCGGCGATCGAGATCTGGGGCACCGGCGAGCAGAAACAGCGCTGGCTGCGGCCGATGCTGCGCACCGACGAGCTGGCCTGCCAGCTGTTCTCCGAGACCGAAGCCGGCTCCGACCTCGCCGCCGTCCGCACGCGCGCGGTCCGCCGCGGCGACGAATGGGTGCTCGACGGGCACAAGGTGTGGACGTCCGGCGCCCGGGTCGCCACCTGGGGCGTCGCGGTGTGCCGCACCGATCCCGAGGCGCCCAAGCACGCCGGGATCACGGTGTTCCTGGTGCGGATGGACGCCCCGGGCGTGACCGTGCGCCCGATCCGGCAGATGACCGGCGGGGCGAGCTTCAACGAGGTGTACCTCGACGGCGTGGTGGTGCCCGACACCGACCGGCTCGGCCCGGTCGGCCAGGGCTGGAAGGTCACGCTCAGCGTCCTGGCCGCCGAACGCCTGGACTCCGGGTCGCTCGGCCTCGACAACGCGGACCGCGCGATCGAGCTGGCCCGGCACCGTGCCTTGTCCGACGTCGAGCGGCAGCAGACGGCCGACCTGTACGTGCGGACGCTCGTCCAGCGGCTCATCGGCCTGCGGGTCACCGCGGCACTGGCGGCCGGGCGGGAGCCGGGCGCGGAAGCGTCGGTCGGGAAGCTGTACGCGACCGAGACCATGCGGCGGACCAGCGACCTGGTGGTCCAGCTGCTCGGGCCGCGGCTGGTGGCCGACACGGGGGAGTGGGGCACGTTCGCCTGGACCGAGCACCTGCTCGGCGCCCCCGGCTACAGCATCGCCGGCGGCTCCGACGAGATCCAGCGGACCATCCTCGCCGAGCGCGTGCTCGGCCTGCCGAAGGAGCCGTCGCGATGAGCCTCGCCGACCAGGTCCGCGAACGCCTCGGCGGCGAGCTGGAGGTCCTGCCGGGCGGGCACTCGGGGCTGACCTACACGGTCGACGGCAAGTACGTCGTCAAGGCCGTGCCGCCCGGGCAGAAAGCGGTGGGCCGCAACGACGTGCTCCGGCAGGCACGGGTGCTGCGCGCGCTCGAAGGTTCGGCCGTGCCGGTGCCGCGGGTGATCACGACCGACGAGACGTGGTTCGCCATGGAGTTCGCCGTCGGCGAGGCGATCGAACCCGTCCTCGACGAGCACACCCTGGCTCCGGAACTGTGCCGCACGCGGATGCTCGAGGCGGCCCGGCTGCTGCGGCTCCTCCACGACACCGGGCCGGTGCCCGGCGAGCCACCCGGCACCGCCGCCGGGGAGCTGGAGCGGTGGAGCCGCACGATGCACGCGGTCCCGGCGGAACTCCGGCCGGGCGCGGAGGAGCTGCTGCGGCTGCTCGCCGAAGACGTGCCCGCCGACCTGCCGCCGGTGCTGGTGCACGGGGACTTCCGGCTCGGGAACGTCCTGTTCGACGGGCTGCGGGCCACCGCCGTCGTCGACTGGGAGATCTGGAGCACCGGCGACCCACGCACCGACCTCGGCTGGTTCCTGCTGTTCGCCGACCACCGCAACTTCCCGGCGCTGGGCACGCCGGTGCCCGGCCTGCCGGCCGAAGCGGAACTCCTCGAAGGCTACGGCGAACCGTTGCCGGACATGGCGTGGTTCCGCGCGCTCGGGCGGATGAAGATGGCCGCGATCATGGGCCACAACCTGCGCCGGCACCGCGAGGGCAAGCACCACGACCCGGATCAGGAGCGGCTGCCCCCGACCATCGCCGCGATGATCTCCTCCGCCGCGGACATTCTGAGGAGCTGAGCATGGATTTCGCGTTTTCGGCCCGCGCCACCGAACTGCAGGATCGTGTCAGGTCCTTCATGGACACGCACGTCCTCCCGGCCGAGCCGGTGTACGACCGGCAGCTCGCCGAGGCCGCCGACCCGCACGCGCTGCCGCCGGTCATGGTCGAGCTCAAGGAGAAGGCCCGCGCCGAGGGGCTGTGGAACCTGTTCCTCACCCACGGCGGCCGGGGCGCCGGGCTGACGAACCTCGAGTACGCCCCGCTGGCCGAGCTGATGGGCCGGTCGATCATCGGCAACGAGGTCTTCAACTGCTCCGCCCCGGACACCGGCAACATGGAGCTGCTGTCCCTGTTCGGCACCGCCGAGCAGCAGGAACGGTGGCTGAAACCGCTGCTGGAGGCCCGGATCCGGTCGTGCTTCGCGATGACCGAACCCGACGTCGCCAGCTCCGACGCCCGCAACATCCGCACCCGCATCACCCGCGACGGCGGCCACTACGTCGTCGACGGCCGCAAGTGGTACACCTCCGGCATCCTCGACCCCGACTGCGAGCTCATCATCCTGATGGGCGTCAGCGATCCTTCGGCGCCGGCCTACCGGCAGCAGAGCATGATCCTGATCCCGCGGGACACCCCCGGCGTCACCGTGCTGCGCGACCTGCCGATGTTCGGCTACACCGACCGGCTCGGCCACGGCGAAGTGTTGTTCGAGAACGTCCGCGTGCCCGCATCGAACCTGCTCGGCGGCGAAGGCGAGGGCTTCGCGCTCGCCCAGGGCCGGCTCGGCCCCGGCCGCATGCACTACGCGATGCGCGCGGTCGGGTTCGCCGAACGCGCGTTGCGGCTGATGTGCGAGCGGACGCTTTCGCGCGTCGCGTTCGGCGGGCCGCTCGCCGACCAGGGCGTCGTGCGGGAGTGGATCGCGCGCAGCCGGATCGAGATCGAGCAGCTGCGGCTGCTGGTGCTCAAGTCGGCGTGGCTGATGGACACCGTCGGCAACGCGGCCGCCCGGCTGGAGGTCGCCGCGATCAAGGTCGCCGCCCTCGACGTCGCCCACCGCGTCGTCGACCGCGCGGTGCAGGCGCACGGCGCGGCCGGGGTCAGCGACGACACCGTGCTGGCCCGGCTGTTCTCGATCACCCGGGCGCTGAAGATCGCCGACGGCCCCGACGAGGTCCACCTGCGCACGGTCGCCCGGCAGGAACTGGCCCGGTACAAGGAGAAGACGCCATGAAGGTTCTCGACGGACAGGTCGCCGTGATCACCGGCGGCTCGCGCGGCATCGGGCTCGGCATCGCCCGCGCGTTCCGCGCCGCCGGCGCGCACATCGTCATCGCGGCCCGCAAGGCCGAAGGGCTCCGGGACGCCCGTGCCGAGCTGCTCCGGGGGGAAGGCGCCGGCGACGTCCTGGACGTCGTGGCCAACGCCGGCGAACCGGAGCAGGCGCAACGCTGCGTCGCCGACACGATGGTCCACTTCGGCCGGGTCGACATCCTCGTGAACAACGCGGCGACCAACCCGTACATGGGCGACCTGCTGGAGCTGGACCTGCCGCGCGCGGAAAAGACCGTGCGCGTCAACCAGTACGGCATGATCGCCTGGAGCCGCGCGGCCTGGCACGCGTGGATGAGCGAGCACGGCGGCACGATCGTCAACATCGCGTCGGTGGGCGGGCTGATCGTCGACCCGCAGATCGGCTACTACAACGCCACGAAGGCCGCCATGCTGCTGATGACCCGCCAGCTCGCCTACGAACTCGGCCCGAAGGTCCGGGTCAACGCGATCGCCCCCGGCGTGATCAAGACCGAGCTGGCGCGGGCGGTGTGGGAAGCGCGCGAGCCCGTCCTCACCGCCAAGCTGCCGCTGCGCCGGCTCGGCACCACCGAGGACGTCGCCAACGCGGCGCTGTTCCTCGCGAGCGAGGCGTCGTCGTGGATGACCGGGCAGGCCCTGGTCCTGGACGGCGGCGCGACCGCCCTCCCGATCGCCGTGGACGCGTGATGTTCTCCCTGGCCGGGAAGACGGCGGTGGTGACCGGAGCGTCTTCGGGCCTGGGCGCCCGGTTCGCGACGGTGCTGGCTTCGGCGGGGGCGACGGTGTTCGCGGCCGCGCGCCGGACCGGCCGGCTCGCCGCGCTCGGCCCGGACATCCGGCCGGTGACCTGCGATGTTTCGGTGCCGGCGGACCGCGAGCGGCTGGTCGAGACGGCGGGCCGGATCGACATCCTGGTCAACAACGCGGGCGTGCCGGGGGAGCAGCAGGCTGCGAAGGAGAGCGCCGCGGACTTCGCGGACGTCCTGGCGGTGAACCTGGTGGCGCCGTTCCACCTGTCCCGGCTGATGGCGGAGGGGGCCGGTGGCGGCAGCATCGTCAACGTCGCGTCGATCCTCGGGCTGGTTTCGACGGCGCCGCTGGGCGGGGCGAGTTACGCGGCGTCGAAAGCCGGGCTGATCGGGCTGACCCGGGAACTGGCGGGCCAGTGGGGTGCCGCCGGGATCCGGGTGAACGCGCTGGCGCCCGGCTGGTTCCGCTCGGAGATGACCGGCGACCTGTTCGCCGACGAGCGCTCCCGCCGCTGGGTGGAGCGCAACACGATGCTGGGCCGAGGCGGCGACCCCGGAGAACTCGACGGGGCGCTGCTGTTCCTGGCCTCGGACGCGTCCTCGTACTACACCGGCCAGGTCCTGGTGGTCGACGGCGGCTGGACCGCGCGATGAGGGGCCGGTGGTGGTCGTGAGCGAAGCGGCGGATGGCCTCCCGGCCGAGGCGATGCGCGTGTCGGTGGCCGTCGAGCACGGTGTGACCCACGTCCGGCTTACCCGCGGCCGGGGCAACCCCATCGACCTCGCGACCGCGGAAGGCCTGCTGGACGCGGCCCGCCGCTGCGACCGCGCCCAGGCGGTGCTGCTCACGGCCGCCGGGCCGGCCTTCTGCGTCGGCGGTGACCTGCGGGAGTTCGCCGCGGCCGGTGACCTGCGGGCCCACCTGGGCCGGGTCACCGGCGCCCTGCACGAGGCCCTCCGCACCTTCGCCGCGCTCGATGTCCCGGTGGTCGCCGCCGTGCGGGGCGCTGTGGCGGGCGCGGGGCTCGGGCTGCTCGGCGTCGCCGACCTCGTCGTCGCGGCGGAAGACGCCACCTTCACGGCGGCCTACACCGCGATCGGCTACACGCCCGACGCGGGTGTCTCGTGGACGCTGCCCCGGCTGGTCGGCCCCCGGCTGGCCCTCGACCTGCTGTTGACCAACCGTCGCCTCACCGCCGCGGAGGCGCTGGCCGCCGGGCTGGTCACGAGCGTCGCCGCGGACCCGGAACAGGCCGCCGCCGCGCAGGCGCAGCGGCTGGCCGGAGCCCCGTTCGGCGTCACCAAACGGCTGGTCCGCACCGGCGCGGCCGAGTCGTTCGGCCGCCACCTCGATGCCGAGGCCCTGGCCATCGGCGAGGCGGCGGTCTCGCCGGCCGGCCGGGACGGCGTCTCGGCCTTCCTCGCGCGGCGGTTGTGACATGAATTCAGGTGAGGACTACGCTCGGGGTTCGCACGGTGACGTGAACGGGAGGACAGGCCATGGCGGGCGCGAGGCTCGTGGAACCGGACGAAGGACCCCGGTCCAAGCGCGGCGCCATCCTGGCCGCGGCGATCGAGTACTTCGGGGAGACGGGCTACGAGGCCACCAAGTGGTCGGCCGTGGCCGGTCGCGTCGGGATCGGCCAGACCGCGCTTTACCACTACTTCGAGTCCAAGGCGCACTGCCTGCTCACCATCATGCGGCTGGAGCTGCAGCGCTCGCGCGACCAGTTCCTGGAGGCCACCGAGGGCGAGACCGACCCGGTGGCGGCGCTGCGGGCCGCGGTGCGCGCCGCGTTCGCGGTGTCCGAGGCCGAGATCCTCCAGATGCGGATCCTGCAGAACAACATGGTGCTGCTGGCCGGCCCCCGGGCGTCCAAACGCGAGGAGACCGAGCGCCGCGCGGCCCGCGAACTGGTGCAGAGCATCGAACGCGACTGGACCCGGCTGCTCACCCAGGGCATGTCGCAGGGCGCGTTCCCGGTGCGGGACGCGCACACGCTGGCGCTGGCCCTGCTGGGCATGATCATCAGCGTCTGGCGGTGGTACCGGCCGACCGGGTCGACGCCGCTGACCGAGGTGCGGGAGCTCATCGAGGGCTGCTGCATCCGCATGGTCACCGAATAACCCCGCACCCTTCCCCGCAAGCGCCCCAAGGCGGCTTCGTCGCGTCTGACGCACCGGATGTGCTTGGGCGCCGGCGGCGCTGGTTGTCCACAGAGGACCCGGGAACGGGTTTCCCGCCGTCGTCCCATTCGGATAGTTGCCCGCGTCCCTTGTCCGCCCCGGGGTCGCCGGTTACAGTCAAACTGAACTGAACTCAGGTTGCTAGGAGCAGTCATGCGCCTCCGCTCGACGCCCGTCAAAGTTGCCGCCGTCGCCGCGACCCTGGTTCTCGCCGCCACCGCCTGTGCGAGCGCGAACTCGGCCGGAGCGAACGACAAGGAGATCACGATCGGGGCCTGGTACCCCCTTTCCGGCGCGGTGAGCGCCTCCGGCGTCCCCCAGCGCGCCGGCGCGGACGCCTACTTCAAGATGATCAACGACCGCGGCGGCATCAAGGGCCGCAAGGTGAACTGGATCGTCAAGGACAACGCGTTCGACCCGCAGCAGACCGTCCAGATCGCCCGCGAGCTGATCGGCCAGGACAAGGTCTCCGCCATCGTCGCGGCCAACGGTACTTCGCAGGCCGAAGCCGCGTTCCCGTTCGTGCTCCAGCAGTCGAAGGTGCCGATCCTCAACGAGCTCGGCGGCCTCGACTCCTGGTACAACCCACCGCGCGCGAACCTCTTCGGCACCCAGACCCTGTACGAGGACCAGGCCGCCGCGCTCGGCGACTGGGTCGCCAAGGACGGCCGCAAGAACGTCGTCGTCGTGCACAGCGACCCGGCCGCCTTCGTCAAGGTCGCCCAGGCCGCCCAGAGCGTCGCCAAGAAGTCCGACCCGGCGATGAACGTCGGCCTGCAGCCGGTGAAGTTCCAGTCCACCGACTACAGCCCGGTCGTCAGCCAGGTGAAGGGGAAGGCCCCGGACGCGGTCGTCCTGATCCTCGCCTCGCCCGAGGCCGCCGCCTTCATGAAGGAGGCCAAGCTGCAGGGGCTCGCCGCGCCGACCTACAGCTATGCGCCGGTCGCCGCGCAGTCCACGCTCACCCTGGCCGGCCCTGCCGCCGAGGGCGCCCGGGCCGTGCAGCTGGTCAAGTCGCCCAACGACACCGACCCGGCCGTGCAGGAGTTCCGGGACGCCATGGCGAAGTACGAACCCGGCCAGCCTGCCGACTTCATCGCCCTCTGGGGCTGGGCAGGGGCGAAGGTCTTCGCCCAGATCGCGCAGACCATCGACGGGCCGGTCACCTCGGACGCGCTGGCGAAGGCCTACGAACAGGCGAAGAATGTCGACCCCGGCGTCGCTCCCGTGATGAGCTTCGGCCCGGACCGGCACATGGGCACGCGTGACGTGCAGAGGGTCGTCGTCAAGAACGGCAAGTGGACCTCCGAAGGGGACTTCTACACCCCGCCCGCCCGCTGAACCACCACTCGAGGGAGAGTGACCGTGGCGTTGCGAGAATATCTGTCCTGTATGGACGAGGACCCGGCGAAGGCCCTCGAGCTCATGGAACCGGACCTGCGGTTCCTGATCGCGTTGCCGTCCGGTGACGTCGCCGGAACGTCCAAAGCGGACTTCGTGGCCTACATCGCCGGCCGCAACCCGGTGGACCGGGTGCACGAGATCCTCCGCTACTGCGCCGACGGCGACACCGAGATGGTCTACGGTGTCGTCACCGAAGCGGGTGAACCCGTCGGTGCCTTCCATTCGGCCGCGGTCGTCTCGCCGAACGGCCTCCTGTCCCGCTACCAGTCGTTCTTCAGCACGACGTTCGCGCTGATCGATCGGCCGGGCCGATGACGGAGGACTTCGACGTCGTCGTGCTCGGCGCCGGCCTCGCGGGGCTGTCGGCGGCCGTCACGGCGGCCACCGGCGGCGCCCGCACGCTGGTGGTGGAACGCGCGCCGGTGATCGGCGGCTCGGCGGCGATCTCCGGCGGGTACGTCTGGGCCATCGAGGACGAGGCCGCGCTGCGCCGGGAGGACCCCGGCCCCCACCAACGCCACGGAATGCTGGTCGTCGAGGGCTACCACGACGCGATCGCGTGGCTGTCGTCGTTCGCCCCGCCGCTCACCGGCGTCGAACGGGCACTGGCCGGGCGCGGGCACAAGTTCGACCTGCCGGTGCTGCTGGCCCACCTCACCCGGGCGCTGACCGCGGCCGGCGGCCGGGTCGTCGTCGACGCGCAGACCGGGCAACTCGCCCGCGAAGGCGGCGGCTACCTGGCCGACGTGACGACCCCGGCCGGGCCACGGCGGATCACCGCCCGCTCGGTCGTGTTCGCGACCGGCGGGCGGCAGGCCGACCCGGCCGTCCGGGCCGGGCTGGTCGGCGGCGGATTCGTCCCGCCGCTGCGCGGCAACCCGTGGTCCCGCGGCACCGGCGCGGCCCTCGCGGCCGGGCTCGGCGCCTCGGTCAACACCGCGAACACCGGGTTCTACGGCCACCTGTTCGCCGACGGCGCCGAACCGCTCAGCCCGGTCGACCACATCGCCTTCGCGCTCTACCACAGCGACCACGGCGTCCTGCTCGACCCGGCCGGCCACCGGTTCACCGACGAAACCCGCGGCGACCACAACAACGCC
Source organism: Amycolatopsis sp. NPDC005003 (assembly GCF_053600695.1). Classification (NCBI taxonomy): domain Bacteria; kingdom Bacillati; phylum Actinomycetota; class Actinomycetes; order Pseudonocardiales; family Pseudonocardiaceae; genus Amycolatopsis; species Amycolatopsis sp. NPDC005003. The sequence continues at coordinate 184,816 of NZ_JBSGAI010000010.1, forward strand.
ATGGCGCTCGCCGCCCACGGCGGCCGCGGCCTGCTCCTGTGGTCCGAAGCCGTCCAGCGCGCGGCCGCCGAAACCCCGTTCGTCCCCGGCAGCCCGTGCCTCGACCGCTGGGCGTTCTCCCGCGACCGCGGCGGCCGCGTCGGCGTCGCGGACAGCGCCGACGCACTCCCGGTGCCCCTCGACCCCGCCGCCCGCGCCCGCCTCGGCGACGGCCGCGTGTTCCACGCCGATGTCGTCCCGGCGATCACCTTCACCTTCGGCGGCATCGAAGCCGGCCCCGACGGCACCGCCCTGGACCCGACCGGCACCCCCATCGACGGCCTCTACCCGGCCGGCGCCGACCTGTCCGATGTGTATAACGAGGGTTATGGCGGCGGTCTCTGCCTCGCCGTCGTGTCCGGCCGCCGGGCCGGGCGGCTGGCGGCCCTCCGAACCGGCAAGGAGGCCCACCGTGTCTGAAGCACCGTTCCTGACCAAGTGGTTCGAGATCATGGACAGCGACACGCCGTCGCGGATCCTCGACCTGATCGACGACGGCTTCACGTTCTCCATCCTGTTCTCCACCGACGGACGGGCCACCGACTTCGCGGGTGGCCGCGAGGCGATGGAGGGCTACCTGGCCCAGCGCGAGAAGGGCACGCTCACCCACCACCCGCTCCAGGTGAGCTCGGCCGGGCGCGCGGAGTTCTACCTCGGCGAGGTCCGCCGCGCCGGGCAGGTCGTCGCCAACTACGTGGCCGCCGGGCAGGTCGGCGCGTCCGGCCGGCTGGAACGCCTGATCATCGGCCGCTCGCCCGCCGTCCGCTTCGAAGGAGGTGCCGATGTTTAACCTGGTGCTGCTGGCCGCCAAGCCGCCGGACTGGACCCACGAGCGGTTCATCACCTGGTGGCGGACCGACCACGCCGAGCTCACCTACCGGCTGCCGGGCCTGCGCTCGTGGCGCCACACCGAGGTCGAGTCGGCGCTCGAACCGCGCTCGGAGGGCTGGGACGGCGTCTCGATCCTCGGCTTCGACACCGAGGAGGACCTGCGCAAGGCCCTCGCCAGCCCGGAATGGGCGGCCGCGGTCGCCCAGGTCGGCGACATGCGCGGCCGCCGGATCGCCGTCCTCGGCACCGAACGGGAGATGTTCGCCGGATGAAGGAAGCCGTCCAGAACTTCCGCAAACGCGCCGAGCAGGCGGACTTCGTCGCCGTCATCGACGACGACGGCGAGCACACGGCCCGCGAACTGCTGGCCCACGCCGAGGTCCTCGCCGACGTCCTCGGGCCGAAGGCCACGGCGCTGGTCCAAGCCGGCAACACCTGGCGCACGGTGGCCGCCGCGCTGGCCACCGGCCTGACCGGCGGCGTGCTCGCCGTGGTGAACCGGCACACGACCCGGGCCGAGTTCGCGGCCGCGTGCGACGACATCCGGCCCGACGTCGTCGTCGCCGAACCGTCCGCAATGGACGAATGGGAGGTCGCGGCCGTGCGGCCCGGCGGCACCCGGCCCGCGCTCGACAGCTGGTCCGCGGTGTCGGCCGCGGGTCGCGAGGACCCGGCGCGGTGGAACGGCGGGGTGTTCATCGGCCTCACCTCCGGGTCGACCGGCCGCGCGAAGGGGGTCGTGCAGTCCGAAGCGGCGCTGCACTACGCCTGTACCTGCACGATCGAGATCAACGGGCTGCGGCCGGGCGACGCCGTGGCGGCCATCGTGCCGCTGTCCTCGACCGCGGCGTTCTGCTTCGGCGTCTACTGTTCGCTGCTGCTCGGCGGCCCGCTGGTCCTGACGGCGAAGTGGGATCCACCGGCCGTGGTCGCCCGGCTGGCCGAGACGCAGGCCCGGTGGACGATGTGCGTCCCGACGATGGCCCTCCAGCTGGCGGCCGCGGGTACGCTGCCGGGCGTCCGGTCGATCACGGTGGGTGGCGGGCCGATGGACCGCGTCGCACTCGAGCGGGCCGAGACCGCGCTGGGCACGAAGATCCTGCGCGTGTTCGGGATGTCCGAGTGCCTCGGCCACACCTCGCCGCTGCCGGAGGAGCCCGCGGAGATCCGGCTGGGCCACGACGGACGGCCGTTCCCCGGCACCGAGGTGCGAGCCGTGTCGCCGGACGGCACCGTGCTCGGGCCGGGCGAGACCGGCCGGGCGCAGGTCGTGGGGCCGTCGCTGTTCCTCGGGTACGCCCGCGGTGGCCGCGTCGAGCCGCCGGCACTGACCGCGGACGGGTTCTTCCCGACCGGCGACCTCGTGGTGTCCGGGGTGGACGGCCTGATCACGATCATGGGCCGGGAGAAGGACGTCATCATCCGGGGCGGCCGCAACATCGACGTCACCGAGGTAGAGCGGGCCGTCGCCGGCTACGAGCGGCTGGAACAGGCCTGCGTGGTGCCGGTCCGCGACGACGTACTGGGGGAGCGGGTGGCGCTGCTGGCCGTCCCGCGCGACGGCGTGCCCGTCGGGCTCGAGGACGTCACCGGCTACCTGCACGCCGCCGGGCTGTCCAAGACCAAGTGGCCGGAGTTCGTGTACCTGGTGGACGCGCTGCCGCAGACGAAGGTGGGCAAGCTCGACCGCGCGGGCGCGCGCGAGCTCGCCGAAGGCCGGCACACGGGGGTTTCATGAGCCTGGACCGCGGCAAGTGGGCCACCGCCGGCCCGGAGACGGTGGCGCCGGGCGTCCACCGGATCCCGCTGCCGCTGCCGAACGACGGCCTGCGCGCGATCAACGTCTACGCCCTCGAACAGCCGGACGGCCTGGTCCTCATCGACGCGGGCTGGTCGATCCCGGAGTCCCTGACCGTGCTGGAGGCGTCGCTGATCGGGCTGGGGCACCGGCTCGACGACATCACCGACGTCTACGTCACCCACAGCCACCGCGACCACTACACGCAGGCCGTCGAGCTCCGGCGCCGGTTCGGGACGCGGGTGCACCTCGGTGCGGGGGAGCAGCCCGGGCTGGACCTGCTGCTCGCCCTCCGCACCGACGTTCCGGTGACCTCGCTGGACGTCCTCCGCCGCGGCGGCGCGCCCGAGCTGGCCGCGCGGATGGCGGAGGGGTACGGCGAGTTCGACCCGTCCGGCTGGGAGCCGCCGGACCGCTGGCTCGACGCGGGCACGCTGGCCCTGCGGCACCCGCTGGAAGTGCTCCCGACGCCGGGCCACACGCGCGGGCACGTGGTGTACCGGGACGAAAGCCGCGGGCTGCTGTTCTCCGGCGACCACGTGCTGCCGCACATCACCCCGTCGATCGGCTTCGAGCTGGGGGAGCCGGGCCTGCCGCTGGGCGACTACCTGGACTCCCTCGAGCTGATGACGGCGTTCCCGGACACCCGGCTGCTCCCGGCGCACGGCCCGGTCGCGGCGAGCACGCACACGCGCGTCGAAGAACTCCTGGACCACCACGACAAGCGGCTCGCCGAGACCGAGGACGCGCTCGGTTCGGGCGCGCGGACCGGCTACGCCGTGGCCGGGCGCCTGACGTGGACGCGGCGGTCGGTCCCGTTCGACGACCTGAACGACTTCAACCGGATGCTGGCGGTCAACGAGACGGTCGCGCACCTGGACGTGCTGGTGGCGCGGGGCCGGGCCACGGTGTCCGAAGTGGAGGGTGTGGCGCGGTACGCGCTCACCGGATGACGGTCAAGTAGAAAACGTCGGGAACGATGATCAGCAGGGCCACCGCGAGCCAGTAAGGGCCGGCTTTCAGCTGGGGTGCGCGGAAGGCGAACAGGGCGTTCAGGCCGAACACCACCAGCGCGGCCACCAGGAACGCGACCAGGCCGAAGATGATCTTGACGTCCGCTTCACCGGCCCCGATGGCCTCGGCCAGGCCGAGCTCACCCGCGAGGATCTGCAGGCCGAACATCCCCAGCGCGACCGGGAAGGCGCAGGGAATGGCCAGCAGGAGGTTGAGCGGAACGCCGATCAGCCAGACCTGGTCGGGGCGGAGCTCTCGGCGGGGCATCCGATCATCATGCCGGAGGCGTCAGCGGGCGGTCCAGCCGCCGTCGACGTACAGCTCGGAACCGGTCACGAAGCTCGCGTCCTCCGACGCCAGGAACGCCACCGCGCCCGCCACCTCCTCGGTGCGGCCCAGTCGGCCGAGCGGGGTGCCGTCGACCATCGCCGTGCGGCGCGGCGATCCTTCTTCCCACAGCTTCCGGGAGAGCGGTGTCTCGATGAAGCCGGGGTGGACCGAGTTCACCCGCACGCCGCGCCTGCCCCAGTGCAGGGCCGCGTTCTTGGTCATCAGCCGGACCGCGCCCTTCGCGGCGTGGTAGGAGAAGTGCGTCCCGAAGCCACCGACCGTGCCGAAGATCGACGCGATGTTGACGATCGAGCCGCCGCCGGCGCGTTCGATCGCCGCGCCCGCGTGCTTCATGCCCAGCCAGACCCCGCGCTGGCTGACGGCAATGACCTTCTCCCAGCCCTCGAGGGTTTCCGTCTCGACCGTCGCGGGTTCGCCGATACCCGCGTTGTTCACCAGGATCGTCAGCCGGTCCAGCCGGGCGACCGTCGCCTGCCAGGCCTCCTCCGACGTGACGTCGAGAGCGAGCGGGAGGGCGTCGGGCAGCTCGGCCGCCAGTGCCTCACACCGCGAAGCGTCGACGTCGGTGACGACGACCCGCGCGCCTTCCCCCGCCAGCCGGCGCGTGATGGCCTCGCCGATGCCACCCGTCGCCCCGGTGACCAGCGCGACCTTTCCGGACAACCGCATGAATCCTCCTACGTGAGCAGATCGAGCCCGGCGGCGAGCAGGTCGGGCACGGCCGCGCCGACGTCGTCGAAGCCGGTGCCGACGGACTGCCCGGCGCGGTGGCGGGCGTGGATGCCTTCGGCGATGACGGCGAGCTTGAACCAGCCGAGCGCCTGGTAGAACGCCAGGTCCGCGAGGTCGCGGCCGCTGCGCCGGGCGTAGCGCTCGGCGACGTCCGCGGCGGCCGGGAAGCCGGGGTGGGCGGTCGGGACGTGCTGGACGCCGAGCACGGGCGCCACCCTCGGGTCCCAGTACACGAGCAGCAGCCCGAGGTCGGTGAGCGGGTCGCCGAGCGCGGCCATCTCCCAGTCGACGATCGCCGCGATCCCCGCGTCCGGGCCGAGGATCGTGTTGTCCCAGCGGTAGTCGCCGTGCACCAGCGCGGCCCCGCTCTCCGGGGGCGCCGCCTTGACGAGCCGTTCGTGCAGGTCGTCGACCGTGGCCGGCTCGCGGGTGGCGACCCGGTCCCACTGGCCGCGCCAGCGCCGGAGCTGGCGGCCGAGGAAGCCCGCGGGGCGCCCGAACGCGCCGAGCCCGATCTCCTCGGGGACGAGCGCGTGCAGCTTCACCAGCTCGTCGACGAGCACGGTGGAGTACCGGCGGAAGTCGAGGTCCGGCAGGGCGGCGCCGTCGCGCAGCACCGGTCCGTCCACGTGCGACACCACGGTGAAGGGGACTCCGAGCACGGCGGGGTCTTCGCACGAGACGACGGTGCGGGGCACCGGGACACCGGTCGGGCCGAGCGCGGCCATCACGCGGAACTCGCGGCCGACGTCGTGCGCGGTCGGCGTGAGGTGCCCGAGCGGCGGGCGGCGCAGCACCCACCGGTGCGTCCCGTCGGTGACGGCGTAGGTCAGGTTGGACCGGCCGCCGTGGATCAGCTCGACGGCCAGTTCGCCGCCGAACCCGGGAACCTCGCGCTCGAAGTAGGCACGCAAGGCGCCGACGTCGACGCCGGTCATCGGACGGCCGCGCGGGCCTTGGACGCGCGCCGGGCGATCGCCCACCGGTGCGTCTCCGACGGGCCGTCGTAGATGCGGAACGGCCGGACCTCGCGGTAGAGCCGGGACAGCGGCGCGTCCGCCGAGATCCCGAGCGCGCCGCAGATCTGGACCGCGCGGTCGACCACCCGGTGCACCGCCTCGGACACGAACGTCTTGGCCATCGAGGTGTGCTGGGCACCGGGGCGCCCCTGGTCGAGCTCCCAGCAGGCCCGCCACAGCAGCGCCCGCGCCGCCTCGATGTCGATTTCCGAATCGGCGATCAGCTGCTGCACCATGCCGAGCTCGTCGAGCGGGCGGCCGAACGCCGAGCGGCTCGCCGCGCGGTCGAGGGCGACGTCCTGCGCCCGGCGCGCGATCCCCAGCCACCGCATGCAGTGGGTGAGCCGCGCCGGCCCGAGCCGGACCTGGGCGTACTCGAACCCGCGGTCGACCTCGCCGAGCACGGCGTCGTCGCCGACCTCGCAGCCGTCGAAGAGTACTTCGCTGTGGCCGCCGAAGAGCCCCTCGTCGAGGGTCGCGATGTTCCGGACGATCTTCATCCCCGGGTTGCCGGCGTCGACGAGGAACATCGTCGCGCCGCCGGGATCGCCGGGCGCGCCGCTGGTGCGGGCCATGCAGATCGCGAACGCGGCCCCGTCGGCGCCGCTGATGAACCACTTCCGGCCGTCGATCCGCCAGCCGCCGGGCACCCGGCTCGCCGTCGTGGCGAGCGCGCGCGGATCCGAGCCCGCCCCCGGCGCCGGCTCGGTCATGGCGAAGCAGGAGCGCACTTCGCCGGCGGCGAGCGGCGCGAGGTAGCGCTTCCGCTGGTCCTCGCGGGCGACCTTCGCCAGCAGGTGCATGTTCCCTTCGTCGGGCGCCGCGATGTTCAGGGCGAGCGGGCCGAGCAGGGAGTAGCCGGCGGCCTCGAACACCACAGCCTGGCCGCGCAGGTCGAGCTCCAGGTGTGGCGCGAAGACCCCGGCGTCGCGCGCGGCCTGCTGAAGCCGGTGCCGGAGCGGTTCCGGCCCGTCGTGCAGCACGCCGTCGCAGGCCTGTTCCTCGGGGATGACGACGTCCCGGACGAACTCCCGCACGCGTTCGGCGAGCCGGGCGACGTGCTCGTCCGCGGTGAACTCGATCGGCATCGGCGCCTCCATTGGCTAATGACTGTTAGCCAGGAGAGCGCATGACGTCGACCGAAGTCAAGACAATGTGGCTAATCAGCGCTAGCCTGTCCGGTATGAAGGTGGAACGCCCCCATCGCCCCGGCGACGTCGCGGCCGGGCTCCCGGCCGACCGGGCCGCGGCCATCCGCCTGGCGGCGTTGCGGCTGTTCGCCGCGCAGGGCTACCGGGCGACGACGATGGCGGACATCGGCGCCGCGGTCGGCATCCGCGGCCCCAGCCTGTACAAGCACGTGTCCGGCAAGCAGGTGCTGCTGGCGGAGATCATGCTCGGCACGATGGACACGCTGCTGGCGATGCACGCCGAGGCGGTCGACGGCGTCACCGACGTGACCGAACGCCTGCGCCGCGCGGTCGAGGCGCACGTCCGCTACCACGCCCGGCACCGCCTCGAAGCGTTCGTCGGCAACCGCGAGATCGGCAGCCTCGAGCAGCCCGGCCGGGTGCTCCGGCTGCGCAGCACCTACGAGCGCGGCTTCCGTGAGCTCATCGAGCGCGGCTTGGCCGACGGTGTCTTCACGGTCCACTCGGCCCGGCTGGCGTCGTACTCGATCCTCGACATGGGCATGGGCGTGGCGAACTGGTTCCACGACAGCGGCGAGTTCTCGGTCGACCAGCTCGCCTACCAGTACGGCGACCTGGCGCTGCGGATCGTCGGGCGCTGACCGCCGCCGCTACTCGAACACCCCGTAGCCCGCGACGGCGTGGGCGCGGACCCCGTCCATGTCGAGCTCCACACCGATGCCGGGAGCGTCCGGAAGCGTGATGTAGCCGTCCTTGACGATCGAGCCGCTCCCGTCGGGGGCGTGGACGTAGCTGTCCCACGCCGCGCGCTCCTCGAGGGCGTGCCATTCCTGGACGAAGAAGTTCGGGATCGCCGCGCACTGGTGCGACGTCGCCATCGTGCCCAGCGGGGTCGACACCAGGTGGGGCGCGAACGGGATGTAGTGCAGCTCCGCGAGGTTGGCGATCTTCTTCGCTTCGGCGAGGCCGCCGCACTTCGGCACGTCGGGCTCGATGACGTCCACGGCACCCCGCTCGAGGAGTTCGCGGAACCCCCAGCGCAGGTACAGGTTTTCACCCGCGCAGATCGGGGTGCGGGTCTGCGCGCGCACCCGCACCAGCGCGTCGACGTTCTCCGCCGGCAGCGGCTCCTCGAGCCACATCAGCCCGAACGGCTCGAGCTCCCACGAGATCCGGCACGCGCTCGGCACGTCGTAGCGGGCGTGCAGGTCGATGGCCAGGTCGACGTCCGGCCCGATCGCCTCCCGGACCGCGGTCACGCGCTCGGTCATCGAGCGCAGCTCGGCCGCGTTCACCGTGTGGTTGAAGGCGTCGAACTTGGCCGGGTGGCGCAGGTTGTCGATGTCGAACTTGAGGGCGGTGAAGCCTTCGGCGACCATCCGCTGGGCCCGGTCGACGCACCCGGCGACCGAGCCCGCGGGGTCGTCGCCGTCGCCGCAGTCGGCGTAGAGCCGGATCCGGTCGCGGAACTTGCCGCCGAGCAGCCGGTGGACCGGCTGGCCCGCGGCCTTGCCCGCGAGGTCCCACAGCGCGATCTCGATCCCGGACAGCGCGATCACGAACACCCCGCCCTGCGATCCGGCGAACACGTTGCTGCGGCGGAGTTTTTCCCAGCACCGCTCGACGTTGCGCGGGTCCTCGCCGAGCAGGAGTGGTGTCAGGGTCTCGATCATGCCCACGACGGCGGCCGCGCCGGCGTCGGGATTGGCCTCGCCGAACCCGCTGAGGCCCTCGTCGGTGTCGATCCGCACCAGGGTGGCCTGACCGTGGTAGGCGACCACCGCCGTCGTGACGTTCACGATCCGCATTGCTCTCCCGCCGCCGGGTAACGCCGAAGAACGGACTGTCGCGAGGTCCAACTTGTCCTATAAGCTGATGACATGCCAAGGAGACAAGAGTCTCCGGACGCTGTCAAGGTCCGGACTCTCCCGGTGCAGGTGGCGGCCCACCTGACCCGGCGGATCGTCCGCGGCGAAATCGAGGGCGGCCGGGCGCCGTCGGAGCTCGAAATCTCCCAGGAGTTCGGCGTCTCCCGGGTGGTCGCGCGAGAGACGCTCAAGATCCTCGCCTCGCTCGACATCGTCGACGTCGCCCAGGGCCGCCGCGTCGTCGTGCGCCCCCGCGCGGAGTGGGACTACCTGAGCCCGTTGCTGATCGAGTGGCTGCCCACGGAGATCGTCGACGAGCTGCTGCAGGAACTGCACCAGATGCGCGCACTGCTCGAGCCCGAACTCGCCGCGATGGCCGCGGCCAGCATCACCGACGAGACGTTGGCGCGGCTCTCCGACGAGATCGGCCGCATGGCGGCACTCGAAGCGGATCCCGACGCCTACCTCGAGGTCGACCACGAATTCCACATGGAGATCTGCCGGGCGGCCGACAACCGCATCCTCGACCGGATCATGTATTCCGCCCGCTGGCTCGGCACGGCCAGCCGTCGTCTCACCAACGAGGCGCCGGCCGGGCTGCACCGCGCCACCGCCCAGCACACCGAGATCTACGAGGCGCTCGTGGCGCGCGATCCGGCAGCGGCCCGCGCGGCGATGCGCCGGCACCTCAGCAACAACTATTCCACGCTCCTCGCGGAGAAGGAGCAGCGAAGCAAGCGGGCCGCCCGGCGGCGTTAGCACACGGCACGACCGAGTTCCGCCAACCGTTGACGAGGACGGACGAGGCATGGCAGCACCGGCGATCCCGCCGATCCGGCGGGGACCGATGGGCACCGGGCTCGCGGCCGGGAAGCTGCACCGGCCGGCGCCGCGTGCCGGCCGTCGGCGCCTCGCCGGCCCTCGTGCTCGACCTCCGCACCAGTAGTTCGGCATCACTCACCGCATGAACGACCCGCAGCGTGGCGCTCGCCTCGCTGTTCCGCCGGTTGCACCGTCGCCCCGTCGGTACGCGTCCGCCCGATCGGACGCGAGAGGAGTGGTCATGGAAGAGAAAACGGACTGGTCGAGACGCAGCTTCCTCGGGCTGAGCGCGCTGGGCGTGCTCGGGCTCGCCGGGTGCGGCAGCAGTCCCGCCCCCGCGCCGCAGGTCGACGTCCAAGTGCCCAAGGCGCTGCTCGACCAGGCAGCCGCGTTGCGCGGCGGGTCGGTGGGGATGCTCTCGCAGAAGCTGTACGCGGAGGCCGCCAACAAGGCGCTGGACAAGTCGCTGCAGGTGTTCGCGCAGGCCACCGGCACCACCATCCGCAACGACCTGGTGTCCGGCGACGCCGGCGACATGGTCGCCAAGATGGACGCCGAGGTGAAGGCGGGCACCAACCGCGATCTGGCGTTCGTGAGCGACCGGCGGTTCGTCGGCCAGCTGCACAACCTCGGCGCCCTCACCGACGTCACCGACGTGGTCACGGAAATGAAAGCGCTCTACGGGGAACCCGCCACCGAGGCGAACAACTACTGCGTGTTCGACGGCCGCTGGTACGCGATCCCGTACCACTTCATCGCGTCCGGGATGTACCTGCGCAAGGACTGGTACCAGGAGAAGGGGCTGCCGCTCAAGCCCTACTACACGTGGGAAGAGCTGCGCGACAACGCGTTGGCGGTCTCCGACCCGGCGAAGCGGCGCTTCGGCTGGGGGCTCACGGTGAACCGCTCCGGCGACGCCAACGGCTTCATCGCGAACGTCATCAACTGCTACGGCGGGGCGATCGCGGACAACACCGGCACCAAGGTCGTGTTCAACTCGCCGGAGACCGTCGCCGCCGTCAGCTTCATCGGCGACATCTACACGAACCCGAAGTACGCGCCGATGCTGCCACCCGGGATCGGGAGCTGGACCGACTCGAGCAACAACGAGAACTGGCTGGCCCAGATCCTGGGGCTGACGCTCAACCAGTTCAGCGTCTACGCCGACTCGAAGACCAAGAAGAACCCGGTCTACGGCAACACGCACGTGTTCAACGGCGCCACCGGACCGGCGCTCGACCGGCCGCTCGCGTACGGCGAGTCCAACTCGTTCGTCGTGTTCAAGGGCGCGAAGAACCCCGACCTCGCCAAGCTCGTCGCGAAGTTCATGGTGGGCGGGAGCGCCCTGCTCGGCGTCGCGAAGGAAGCACCGTGCCTGGTCAACCCCTCGTGGACCAAGGTGTGGGACTCCGACCCGTACTACACCACCGGTGATCCCGCCTTCGCCGCGCTGCGGGAGCAGACGCGCGCGCCGCTGCCGGTGAAGACCAGCACCGGCTACGCCTTCCCGCAGGCCCCGAGCCCCGGCGAGCAGGCCGCCACCGCCGCCTACCTGCTGACCGACATGATGCAGTCGGTCATCCAGGGCACCCGGCCGGCCGAGGCCGTCGCCACGACCCACGGCCGGATCGTGCAGATCTTCGAGCAACAGGGCTACAAGCAATGACCGTCCTGCGGACGAAGACGACCCGTCCGGCGCCGGCCCGCCGGGCGCCGGGCGGGTCGTCCTCGCTCACCCGGACGCAGCGGCTGTTCGGCCGCGACTGGCGCCTGGCCGCGGTGTTCGTCGGGCCGACGCTGGTGCTGGTCGCCGGCCTGATCCTGGTCCCGATCGTCAGTTCGGTCTTCACCAGTGCCACCGAACGCCACGGCGCGGAGACGGTCTTCGTCGGGCTGGACAACTACACCGCCCTCGCCGGCGACGGCCTGTTCCACCGGGGCGTGCTGAACTCGTTCGTCTTCACCGCCTACGCCGAAATCTTCAAGGTGACCTTCGGCCTGATCGCGGCGTTGATGCTGCACCACATGCGCCGCGGCAAGGCGATCATCGCCGGGGTGATCCTGCTGCCGTGGGTGATCCCGACGGTCGTCACGGCCTTCACCTGGCGGTCGCTGCTCGACCCGATCTTCGGCAGCGTCAACGTCCTGCTCACCGATTCGGGGATCGGGCCCGGCCTCGCCGCGATCGGCCTGGTCGACAAGTGGCCCGCGGAGTGGCTGTCCGATCCGGCGCTGGCGATGCCGGCGGTCATCCTGGTGAACGTCTGGAAGGGCATCCCGTTCTTCACGGTGACGTTCCTGGCCGGGCTCAAGGCCATCGACAGCGGTCTGCACGAGGCGGCGATGGTGGACGGCGCCTCGCCGTGGCAGCGGTTCGTGCACATCACGCTGCCGGGGTTACGACCGGTGATGATCGTGACGGTGCTGCTGTCGTCGATCTGGACGTTCAACAACTTCGACCTGATCTGGCTGATGACCCAGGGCGGGCCGGGGGACGCCACCGCCCCGTACGTGATGGTGGCCTACTCGAAGGCCATCCAGCAGCTGCAGCTGGGCGCGGGCGCCGCGGTCACGCTGGTGATGCTGCCGGTCATCGCGGTCCTCGTGGTGATCCTCGTGCGGATGATGCGGCGCAGCGACCAGCCCGGCGCCGCCGACCTGGGGCGACGGCGGCTGACCGACGGCCAGCGCCGCGCGCTGCCGTGGGCGATCGTCGCGGCGTCGGTGCTCGTGCTGGTCTGGGCATCGCCGCACATCGTCTGGAAGGCCGCCGTCGTGCTGGGCGTGTTCGTGGCGCTCGCGGCCGTCGTCGGCCGGATCGTGTCCGTGCTCGCCACGCGGGGCAACCGGCTGGCCGCACGCCTGGTCGGGGGCACCGGCTCGGGGGTCGCGCTGGTGGCGCTGCTGGCCTTCGTGCTCGCCCCGCTCTACTGGATGACGGTCACGGCGTTCAAGTCCGACGACCAGATCGTCGCGCGCACCGACGACCTCTGGCCGACCCCGTGGACCACCCAGCAGTTCACCAACCTGTTCACCGGGGCGTTCGGCACCTGGTACGTCAACACGATCCTGGTGTCGGTCGCGTCCACGGTGATCGCGCTGGTTTGCGCGGCGCTGGCGGGTTATGCACTGGCCCGGCTGAAGTTCCGGGGTTCGGAGAGCTTCACGGTGACGATCCTGCTCACCTACGTGATGCCGGGCGCGCTGCTGTTCATCCCGCTCTACCAGCTGATGAGCGGGATCGGGCTCAACGATTCGCTGTGGTCGCTCGTGCTCGCCTACCCGACGTTCACCCTGCCGTTCGCGACGTGGCTGCTCGTCGGCTACTTCAAGTCGATCCCGGCCGACCTCGAGGAGGCCGCGCTGGTCGACGGCTGCACGCGGTTCGGGGCGTTCGTGCGGATCGTGCTGCCGCTGGCCAAACCGGGGCTGCTGGCGGTCGCGCTGTTCACGCTCACCAACGCGTGGAACGAGTTCCTGTTCGCCTTCGTGTTCATCACCAAGAACGAGAACAAGACCCTGCCCGTCGGCATGCAGTCGATGATCTTCGGTGACGTCGTGCCGCAGGGGCAGCTGGCCGCGGCTTCGCTGCTGGTCAGCATCCCGGTCGTGCTCATGTACGGGTTCGGGCAGCGCTTCCTGACCGAGGGCCTCACCGCGGGAGCCGTGAAGGGATGATCACCGAGGAGCACGTCCCGACGGCGTCCCGGCCGAGCGACCTGCGGATCACCGACCTGCGGGTGGCCAACCTGACCGGGGTGCCGTTCCGCTCGTCGATCATCCGGATCGACACCAACCAGGGGCTGGCCGGCTACGGCGAGGTGCGCGACCAGGCCAGCGCCACCTATGCGCTGGTGCTGAAGAGCAGGCTGATCGGCGAGAACCCGTGCAACGTCGACAAGATCTTCCGCAAGATCAAGCAGTTCGGGTTCCACGGCCGCCAGGGCGGCGGGGTGTCCGGCGTCGAGATGGCGCTGATGGACCTGGCGGGAAAGGCGTACGGAGTGCCCGCGTACGCGCTGATCGGGGGCCGGTTCCGGGACGAGGTCCGCTGCTACGCGGACACGCCGTCGCTGCCGGACCCGCACGCGATGGGCGCCCGGCTGGCCGACCGCAAGCAGCGCGGGTTCACGATGCTGAAGATGGACGTGGGGGTCGACCTGCTGTGGGACGTGCCGGGGGCGCTGATCGCGCCGCCGGGCGCCCGCGCGGACGTCACGACGATGCACCCGTTCACCGGCATCCAGGTCACCGCGAAGGGCATCGACCACCTGGTGTCCTATGTGGACATCGTGCGGTCGGTGGTCGGCTACGACGTCGCGCTCGCCGCCGACCACTTCGGCCACATCGCCCTCGACTCGGGCATCCGGATCGGCCGCGCGCTCGAGCCGTTCACCCTGGCGTGGATCGAGGACCTGATCCCGTGGCAGCTGACCGACCAGTGGCGACGGCTGACCGAAGCGGTGGCCGTCCCGACGTGCACGGGGGAGGACATCTACCTGCTCGACGGCTTCCGGCCGCTGCTGGACACCGGCGCCATCCGCGTCGTGCACCCCGACCCGGCCACGGCGGGCGGGATCGCGGAGACCAAGCGGATCGGCGACCACGCACAGGAGCGCGGGATCGCGATGGCGCTGCACCTGGCGGCGTCGCCGATCGCGACGATGGCGTGCGTGCACCTGGCCGCCGCCACGGAGAACTTCCTCGCCCTCGAACACCACGCGGCCGACGTCGAGTTCTGGAGCGACCTCGTCACCGGCCCGCTGATCGCGAACGGCCACATCACGGTGCCGGACACCCCTGGGCTGGGCTTCGGCGACCTCAACGAGGACCTGCTGCGCCGCCACCTCGACCCCCGCGACCCGGTGTTCTTCGCCGAGACGACGCACTGGGACACCGAGTCGAGCCACGACCGGCTGTGGAGCTAGGGCCGGCGACCCTGTTCGGCGCGCCACTTTTCGTACTCGGGCCGGGCTTCGTCCGAAAGCGGGTAGTACCGCCGCAGGTCGCCGCCTTCGGACAGCCGGATGCGGGAGAACTCCTCCCACTCCGCGTGCTCCTGGGCGTGGGCCACCAGGGCGGGGGCGAGCTTGACCGGTACCACGACCGCCCCATCGTCGTCGGCGACGACGATGTCGCCCGGCTCGACGAGCGTGCCGCCGCAGGCCACCGGTACGTTGACCGCGGCCGGGACGATGCCGGTCTGGGCGTGGAAGTTCGGGGTGGCGCCGCGGATCCACAGCCCGAGGCCGAGCTTCTTGGCTTCGCCGGTGTCGCGCAGGCACCCGTCGACGACGACGCCGGCACCGCCGCGGCCCTTGAAGTAGGTCAGCATCATCTCGCCGAACACGCCGCTGTTCATGTCGCCCCGCGCGTCGACGACGATCATGTCGCCCGGTCGGGTGTGGTACATGACGTGGCGGTGCAGTTGTTTCTCCGGTTCCTCGTACTCGTCGACGGGGTAGAGGTCTTCCCGCTTGGGCAGGAACTGCAGCGTCAGCGCGGGTCCGGCGACGCGCACACCGGGCGTCACCGAAACCGGGCCGCTGATGAAGGCGCTGCGAATGCCCATGCGGCTGAGTTCACCGCTGGCGGTCGCGCTGCCGATGGCCGCGAGGGCGGCGCTGAGTTCGGCGGGCGGGCGAACGATGTCGGGCGTCTCGACCACGTCGGTAGCTCCCTGGGGCCGCTTTGACCGTAACTGCCGGAGAACTCCGAGCCTAGCCGGGTGGAGCGGCTTTCGCGATGTCGGCGAACCCGTTCTCCGCCAACGGCAACGCGAGCCGGAAGCAGGCGCCTTCCCCGACCGCGGTCTCCAGTTCGACGTCGCCGCCGTGGGCGCGGGCCAGCGAGCGGGCGATGGCGAGTCCCAGGCCGGCGTCGGCCCCGGGTGTGCGCGTCCGCGAGCGGTCGGCCCGGTAGAAGCGGTTGAAGACGCGGCTCGCCTGCTCGGCCGGCATGCCCGGGCCGTCGTCGGCCACTTCGAGCACGGCGCGGCCGGCCACCGTGCCGACCCCGATCCGCACGTGTGTGCCCGGAGGTGTGTGGGCGGCGGCGTTGCCCACCAGGTTGGTGACGACCTGCCGCAGCCGGGCCTCGTCGGCGTCGACCGGAGCCGGGCCCGGTGGGCCGGTGCCGCCCGGGCCGGTCAGGGACACGGCGCGGGCCGGGTCGAGGGCCCGCAGGTCGTGGCGGGCGTCGCCGGCCAGGGTGCGCAGGTCCATCGGGGTCCGGTCGAGCTGCTCTTCGGGGGCCTCGTCGAGCTGGGCGAGCAGCAGCAGGTCTTCGGTCAGCGCGGTGAGGCGGGTGGCTTCGCGGTCGATGCGGTGCATCGTTTCGTCCACATCGGACGGTGTGGGCAGGGCGCCCATCCGGTAGAGCTCGGTGGAACCCTTGATGCCGAACAGCGGGGTGCGCAGTTCGTGGCTGACGTCGGAGACGAACGTGCGCATCCGCGCTTCCGACGCGGCCCGGTCGGCGAAAGCCCGCTCCAGCTGGCCGAGCATGGTGTTGAGCGACGCCGCCAGGTGCCCGAGCTCCGTGCCGGGCGACGCGAGGTCCGGGACGCGCCGGGTGAGGTCGCCGCCGGCGATCGCGGCGGCCGTGTGCTCGATCCGGCGCAGCGGCCGCAGGCCCCGGCCGAGGGCGAGCCAGCCGGCCGCGGTCAGCACGACGAGCAGCGCGGCGCCGGTGACCAGGCTGCTCGTCCGCAGCTGGGCGATCGTGGCGTCGGCTTCGGCGAGTGGCGCGGCCGAAACGACCGTCCCGCCCCAGCGGACGGCCGGCCGCGCGACGGCCCGCCAGCGCTGCGACGAGTCGGCGGCCACCAGGTCGACGGCCGTTCCGTCGGCCGGGACTGTGCGCAGCGCGTCGATCGGCGGCAGCGTCGCACGGTCCACCCGGGACGAGTGCAGGCCGCCCGCCACCGCGCCGCTCGCGTCGAGGTACACGACGTAGGGGGTGCCGAACAACTCGAGCGCGGGGTCGACGAGGTCGGGCCGCACGGCCGGGTTCGCGGCGGGCGGCGGCCCGGCCGCCAGGGAGATGAGCTCGGTCATCGAGCGCAGCTGGCCGTCGAGCCGGTCGAGCTGGAACCGTTCCAGCCGGCCGGAAACCAGCGTGCCGATGAGGGTCAGGCCGGCGAGCAGCAGGCCCGAGGTCAGCAGCAGGAGCCGGGCCCGCAGCGAAAGCCGCTTCACCGGCGGGGCTCCCGCAGCACGTAGCCGACGCCGTGCACGGTGTGGATCAGCTTGGGTTCGCCGGTGTCGGCCTTGCGCCGCAGGTAGGAGATGTAGGTGTCGACGATGCCGGCGTCGCCGCCGAAGTCCTCGCGCCACACCCGGTCGAGGATCTGGGCCTTCGACACCACGCGCCCGGCGTTCTCCATGAGGTAGTGCAGCAGCCGGAACTCCGTGGCGGACAAGCGGATCGCCTGCCCCGCGCGGGTCACCTGGTGGCCCTCGGGGTCGAGCGCGAGCGCGCCCACCGTCAGCACGCCCGCCGGCGGGCCCCCGGTCCGGCGGAGGATCGCGCGGATCCGCGCGATCAGCTCCGCCAGGTCGAACGGCTTCGTCACGTAGTCGTCGGCGCCGAGGGAGAGGCCGCGGACCTTGTCGGACTGGCGGTCCCGCGCGGTGAGGAACAGCACGGGCACCGGCGCGCCGTGGCCCGGGTGCCGCTCGCGCAGCCGCCGGACCACCTCGAAGCCGTCGGCGTCCGGCAGCATGACGTCCAGCAGCACCAGATCGGGCGGCTCCGCGGTGGCCGCGGCGACGGCTTCCCCCGCGGTCGCCGCCGACGTCACCCGGAAGCCGGCGAACCGCAGCGCGGCGGAGAGCAGCTCGCGGACGGTGTCCTCGTCGTCCACCACCAGCAGCCGGGACGTCATCGCTTCCATACCCGCGAGGATACGGAGATCCCGTCGGCCAGCAGGGATCCCGCGAAGGCCGCCACCGCGCCGCCCGCGAGCCCGGCCACCGACGCGAGCAGCGGGTCCGCCGCCACCCGCACGGCGGCGACGGGCAGCGACAAGCCGAACGCGCCGACGGTGACGTCGAGGGAAATCCGCGACAGCAGCGCCACCACTCCGAGCACGGCACCGGTCGCCGGAGCGAACCACCGGGCGAGGCCCGCCGCCCGGCGCAGCGGTCCGCCGGGCCGGCGGTTCCGGGTCGCGAACGTGACGCTCCAGACCAGCAGCACCACGGCCGACAGCCCGAGCAGCGGCCCGCCCGGCGAGAGGGGCACGGCGGGCAGCGCGCACGAGAACACGCCCGAGGAGCCCATCGTCCACGGCACGCCGAGCCCCAGCAGCACGACCGCGCACACCAGCTGGGGGAGCGCGAGCAGCACACCCCCGGCCGCCGCGGTGCCGCCGAAGATCCAGGCCGCGGCCAGGCCCAGCCCGGCCAGCCCGGCGGCCGGCCCCCGTGCGGCACGCAACCCCGTTGCCACCGCCGGGAACCGGGTCACGAGCAGGCAGATTCCGACGACCGCGAGCGAGCCGGCCACCGCGCCGAGCACCGTCGGCCCCACGGGGACGGAGAAGCCGGCGTCGAACCGGCCGGCCAGGGGCAGGCGCGCGGGACCGGCGGCTCGCCCGCAAGCTCCGGCACCGCCCGCCGGGAGGCCGTCCGGCATCGTCAGGGTTCCCCGGGCCAGCAGCGCGAGCACGGCGAGTCCCGCCGGCAGTGCCACCGTCGCCACGGCCCCGCGGACGAGCAACCCGTCCCCGCGCGGCCGCAGCAGCAGCGACCCCAGCACCACGGCACCCACCAGGGAGATCCCCAGGGGCACCACGTCGAGGCTGCCCCGCACCGCGACCGGGAACCCGCCCGCCGGGTGGGCGCCGGCCTCGGCCGAGCCGCCCGCGGCCGAGGCGACGGCCGCCGCCGTCAGCGCGCCGAGGTGCCCGACGCGGCCGGCCCCCAGCAGCGCCAGCCCGGCGGCGGCGACCACCACCATGGCGAGCACTGCGGCGGCGGCCGCCACCAGGCCCCGGCCCACCTCCCGCATCACACGTCCCGGCGCCGGAAGACCACGAACGCCACGGCCAGCACGGCGGCGACCCCGGCGCACATCCCGGCCAGGTTCAGCCACGGGTGCGGGAAGTCCGGATCGGGCACCGTCTTGAAGACCGCGGCCGCGCCGAGCGTCGGCCAGTAGAAGAGCAGGCCGTGCAGCCACGACGGGAGGAGCCCCGCGAAGCCGGGGACGAGGAAGACGATCCCGACCAGGGTGGCGAGCGCGCCCGCCGTCGCGCGCATGATCGTGCCCAGCCCGACCGCGAGCAGCGCGATCGCCGCGAGGTAGAGCCCGCCGCCGGCCACCGCGGAGAGCACGCCGGGATCGCCGAGCCGCGCGTGCGGCACGCCGTGCGCGCCGAGGACGGCCTGGCCGAGGAAGAAGGCGGCGAACATCAGCACCTGGCCCGCCACCACGGCGACCGCGACCGCCACGGCCACCTTGGCGGCCAGCAGCCGGTGCCGCCGTGGCGTCGCGGCCAGGGACGTCCGGATCAGGCCGGTCGCGTGCTCGGAGGTGACGACGAGGATGCCGAGCACGCCGATGACGAGCTGCGCGACGATGTACGACATCAGGCTGCGGGCGGTCGGATCCCACGGCTCGTCGCCCGGGTACTGCTTCGCCGCCGCGTTCATGGCGAGGCCGGTGATGCCGAGCCCGACCGCGAACAGGCACGCCAGGGTGTACCAGGTGGAGCGCAGGCTGCGGAACTTGATCCACTCCGCGCGGACGGAGCGGGTGAACGACACGCTCGTGCGCACACCTCGCCGACGCCCGGTGCGGCCTGAGCCGGCCGGCCGCGCAGTGTTGAACGATTCGCTCGCCGGCTCGCTCATGCGGTGGCCCCTTGGTAGTCGGTGCTGTCCTCGGTGAGCTCCATGAAGGCGTCCTCCAGCGAGACCTGCTGGGGGGTGAGCTCGGCGAGCGCGACGCCGTGGTAGGCCGCGAGCTTCCCGATCTCGGCGCTGGTCAGGCCGGACACGACGAGCGAGGCCTCGGTCCCCGCCCGCACGGCGGCCCCGGCGGTGGCCAGCAGCCGCGCGAAGCCCGGCTCGGGCGTGCGGACGAGCACGGTGCCCTCGCCGCGCACGAGCTCGCTCACGGCGGTGTCGGCGACGAGCTTCCCCCGGCCGATGACGACCAGGTGGTCGGCGGTCTGCGCCATCTCGCTCATCAGGTGGCTGGACACCAGCACCGCCCGGCCCTCGGCCGCCAGCGCGCGCAGGAAGCCCCGGATCCAGCGGATCCCCTCGGGATCGAGCCCGTTCACCGGTTCGTCGAAGATGAGCACCGCCGGGTCGCCGAGCAACGCCGCCGCGATGCCGAGGCGCTGCCGCATGCCGAGGGAGAACCCGCCCGCACGCTTGCCGGCCACGCCCTCCAGCCCGGTCCGGGCGAGCACCTCGCCGACCCGGCGGCGGGGGAGACCGTTGCTCGCCGCGAGGGCCAGCAGGTGGTCGTGGGCCTTCCGGCCGCCGTGGACGGCTCCGGCGTCGAGCAGCGCGCCCACCTCGGTGAGCGGCACGGGGAGGTCCCGGTAGCGGCGCCCGCCGATGGTGACCGAGCCGAGGGTCGGCGCGGCCAGGCCCACGATCATCTTCATGGTCGTGGACTTCCCGGCGCCGTTGGGACCGAGGAAGCCGGTCACCTGCCCGGGTTCGACGGTGAACGACAGGTCGTCCACCACGGTGTCGGGCCCGTACCGCTTGGTCAGGCCCCGGATTTCGATCGTCATGCCGCGAGCGTGGCGGACCCGCCTGGCCGGTTCCTGGGAAGTCCTGGGAGAACCCGGTGAATCCGGCGGCCGGGGGAGGTGCGGACCGGGGACCACCCCGGAAATCGCAACCGGACCGGCCGGCTGGATTTTCTCCGCGGCGCGTGTCGAGAATGGACGGCCGGCTCCGACTGAGGGGCATCGGCGGCCGACGGGGCCGCCACCACGAGTGGAGCAGGAACGATGACCAAGGTGACCGCTCAGCTGTCGGTGTCCCTCGACGGCTGCTACACCGGCCCGCGGGCCGCCCGGGACACGGACTGGATGCAGGGCGCGGAAGCACCCGGGTTCTTCCGGGTCACCCGATGGGCCGTCGACGCCATGGCCTGGCGCGAGCGGCAGGGCTTCGCCGGCGGCGAGCCGTCGATCAGCTCGGAGATCGTCGCGGAGACCTTCGCCGCGGCCGGGGCCTACGTCATGGGGCGGCGCATGTTCGACGCCGGCGAGGTGCCCTGGGGCGACGAGCCGCCGTTCCGGGCTCCGGTGTTCGTCGTCACCCACCGCCCGCGGGAGGTGGTCGAACGCGCGGGCGGCACCTCGTTCACCTTCGTGACCGAGGGACCCGAACGGGCCGTCGAGCTGGCCAGGGCCGCCGCCGGTGCCAAGGATGTGGCGATCGCCGGCGGCGGGGAGATCCTGCGCCAGGTGCTGGCCGCCGGGCTGCTCGACCAGCTCGACCTGCACGTCGTCCCGGTGCTGCTCGGCGACGGCCAGCACCTGTTCGGCCCCGGCCTCGGCCTCGGCGACGGCGAGGGCATCGAGCTGGTCCCGACCAGGGTGGTCGACACGCCCGGCGTCACCCACCTCCGCTACACCGTCACCGGGCGGGCGAAGCTGGTGCTGGACGACCGCGGCGCGAGCGGCGAGCTGGTCGGACCGGCGCAGCGCTGAGAGAGGACCGATCCGTGAAGTACATGCTGCTGATCTACGGCAACGAGGAATCGTTCACTTCGGTGGGCGCGGAGACCCTGGCGGAGATCATCCGCGAGACCGACGCGCTCAACCAGGAGCTGTTCGAGTCGGGCGAGCTGATCGGCGCCTACGGCGTCGCCGACGAGCTGAACACGAAGATGGTCCGGGTCACCGGCGGGACGCCGGTGGTGACCGACGGTCCGTACGCCGAGGCCAAGGAGTTCCTCGGCAGCTTCATGATCATCGACTGCGACGGCATGGACCGGGCACTGGAGATCGCCGCCCGTGCCCCGTCGGCGCGCTACTGGGGCATCGAGGTCCGGCCGCTGATGCACGAGGCGACCGTCCAGCCGTGACCGGCTGGCAGGCCGTCCGGCCCCTGGTCCCGGAGGTGCTCGGCGTGCTGGTGCGCCGCTACGGCCGGTTCGACGCCTGCGAGGACGCCGTCCAGGAGGCGCTGGCGGCGGCCGTCGCCCAGTGGCCGGTGCGGGGGTGGCCGGAGAACCCCCGGGCGTGGCTGGTGACGGTGGCCTCGCGCCGCCTCGCCGACCAGGTGCGCGGCGACGTCGCCCGCCGACGGCGGGAGGAGGCCGATGCCTTGCGGGCTCCTCCCGCCGGCGGCGAGGCCGAAGCCGGTGACGACACGTTGACGCTGCTGTTCCTGTGCTGCCACCCGGTGCTGACACCCTCGTCGCAGATCGCGCTGACGCTGCGGGCCGTCGGCGGCCTGACGACCGCCGAAATCGCCCGGGCCTTCCTCGTGCCCGAGGCGACCATGGCCCAGCGCATCAGCCGGGCCAAGCACCGCATCAAGGCGGCCGGAGCCGGTTTCGCGCTCCCGCCGCCCGCCGAGCAGGCGGCTCGGCTCGGCGTCGTGCTCCAGGTGGTCTACCTCGTCTTCAACGAGGGCTACACGGCCACGTCGGGGACCCGGCTGGTGCGGGCCGAGCTGACGGCCGAGGCGATCCGGCTGGCCCGCGAGCTCCACCGGCTGGTCCCCGGCGACGGCGAGGTGGCCGGGCTGCTGGCCCTGTTGCTGCTGACCGACGCCCGCCGCCCGGCCCGGACCGCACCGGACGGGTCGCTGGTGCCGCTGAGCGAGCAGGACCGGACGCGCTGGGACGCCGAAGCCATCGCCGAGGGCGTGGCACTGGTGACGGGCGCCCTGGCGAAGGGCCCGGTCGGCCCGTACCAGCTCCAGGCCGCGATCGCCGCCGTCCACGACGAGGCACCGACGGCCGGCACCACGGACTGGCCGCAGATCCTGGCCCTCTACACGGTCCTCGAGCACGTGGCCCCCAACCCGGCGGTGACGCTCAACCGGGCGGTGGCGCTGGCCGAGGTCCGCGGGCCGGCGGCCGGGCTGGCCCTGCTGGACACCCTGTCGTCCGACGAGCGCGTGTCGGCGTCCCACCACCTGCTGTCGGTCCGGGCCCACCTGCTGGAGCTGGCCGGCGACCACGACGCCGCCCGCGCCGGCTATCGAGAGGCGGCGCGGCGCGCCCTCGGCGAGCCGGAGCGGCGTCACCTGCTGGCGCGGGCCGCGCGGCTGGGGTGACGGCCCGCCGTCAGCACGGCCGCGAGGCCCTCCTGCAGGTCCTTGACGAAGTACCCGGGCACCTCCAGCGACGGGAAATGGCCCCCGGCTTCCGGCGCGTTCCACCGGACGATCCGCCGGTACCGCTCCTGAGCCCACGGACGCGGGCACTTCTCGATGTCGCGGGGGTACATGGTGATCGCCGCCGGGACGTCGACCCGGAGGGCGGGGTCGAGCGACTGGTGGCTTTCGTGGTAGATCCGGGCCGCGGACGCGCCGGTCCGGGTCAGCCAGTACAGGGTGACGTCGTCCAGGATGCGGTCGCGGGAGATCGTCTCGAACGGGCTGTCCCCGGTGTCCGACCACTCGGCGAACTTGTCGAGGATCCAGGCGAGCAGCCCGACCGGTGAGTCGACGAGCGAGTAGCCGATGGTCTGCGGCCGGGTTGCCTGCTGCTTCGCGTACGCCGCACGGTGCTGCCAGAAGCCGCGGGTTTCCTCGGCCCACCGGCGCTCGGCCGTCATCAGCCCGTCCGTGCTCAGCCCGGGCGGTCCTTCGGCGAACGTCGTGTGGATGCCGAGGACGTGGTCCGGGAAGCGGCCGGCGAGCACCGTGGTGACGTTGCCGCCCCAGTCGCCGCCGTGGGCGGTGAACTCCGGGTAGCCGAGCCGGTCCATCAGCTCCACCCAGGCGGCCGCGATCTTTTCGGTGCCCCACCCGGTGGTGGCCGGCTTGTCGCTGTAGCCGAAGCCCGGCAGCGAGGGGACCACGACGTGGAACGCCGGCGTGGCGGCGTCCGCCGGATCGGCCAGCTCGGCCACCACGTCGACGAACTCGGCGATGCTGCCCGGCCAGCCGTGCGTCAGGAGCAGGGGAGTGGCGTCCGCCCGCGCGGATCGGCGGTGCAGGAAGTGGATGCCCAGGCCGTCGATGGTCGTGCGGAACTGGCCGATCCGGTCGAGGCGGTCTTCGAACGACCGCCAGTCGTAGCCGGTGCGCCAGTAGGCCACGACGTCGACCAGGTCGGCGAGCGGAACACCCTGGTCCCACCGGCGGGGGCCGGGTGCGGCGCCGCGGACGGTCTCGGCTTCCGGCAGCCTCGCCGCGGCCAGCCGCGCGCGCAGCTCGTCGAGGTCGGCGTCCGTCGCGTGGGCTTCGAACGGGTGCACTTCGCTGGTGGATCGGGGCATGAGACCTCCTCGGCCATCGCGGAACCGGCTAAGACGGTTCTAACACGGTCCACGGTGACGGGCAACCGGCTAAGGTGGTTCCATGCGTGCTGGGTTCCCCGACTTCCGCCTCGGTTCCGTGCTGGCGACGAGCTTCACGGCGACGCTGACGGAGCGCTGTGGCGACGCGGTGGAGCGCATTCCGACGCCGCAGCGGCTGGTCGACTGGCTGGCCGTGAGCGGCCTCGCCGTGGATTCGTGCACTGCCGCCCAGTTCGACCTCGCCCGGGAGCTGAGGGAAGCGATCCACGCGGTCGCGACGGCGGCCGCGGTGCGGGACCCGCTGCCCGCGGCCGCGGTCCGGGTCATCAACGACCGCAGCGCCCAGGGGCGGGCCGCGGCCGTCCTGACCCCCGATGGCGAGCGGCGGTGGCAGCTCGCCTCGGCTTCCTGCGTGGAGGACGCCCTCGGGGTGATCGCCGCCGACGCCATCGACATCATCGCCGGCGAACGGGACGGGAAGCTGGCCCTGTGCGCCTCGCCGACCTGCCGGGCCGCCTTCTTCGACACCAGCCAGAGCCGCACCCGCCGGTGGTGCGACATGAACACGTGCGGGAACCGGCAGAAGAAGGCGCGCTTCAACGCCAGGAAACCCGGATCGGCGAAGTGATCGCGGTGGCGCACGCCCACTCGGTCGTTGTGAGGTAGGTCACATGATTTCGCTGTAAGGGTGTGCGCCGGTTCCGCGATAAACCCGCAGATTCGCCGGAAAGCGCTTCAATGGCAGGCGGCATTTGCGCTATCCGGCCCGGCAGGGGTTTCACCTGGTCGGCAGCCGGCTCGGCGCCGAACGCGGATCGACTGCGGGGATCGATGTCGCGTGAATACCGGGTGGTTCGCTCCGGTGGGTCGGTGCGTGGGTCGCAACATTTGACGTGACAAAAGTAATCGGTGGGGGATCATGACCGGTTCGACGGCAATATCCGAGCGTGCGGCAACGGAACCGGTGTGGCCGGTGCAGGTGGTGCGCGACCGGGTGCGGCGGCTGTACCTGATCGGTCTCGGCACGGCTGTCGTGCTGCTCGCGTTCGCCGTGCGGTGGTCGCTGGTCCGGTACGACACTTCCGATTACCGCGATTTCCTCCGCCCCTGGTACGAATTCATCGTCCAACACGGCGGTTTCCGCGCGTTGCGGGAGGATTTCAGTGATTACAACGCCCCCTACCGCTATCTCCTGGCGGTGCTGACCTACCTCCCGTTGCCACTCCAGGGCGGGGTCAAGGCGCTGTCGGTGTTGTTCGACGTCGTGGCCGCGTCTTTCACCTACCGGATCGTCGCCTTGAAGTACCGTTCCCGCTGGACGCCCGCGGTCGCCGCGCTGGTGGTTTTCCTGCTGCCGACCGTGGTGCTCAACGGTGCCATGTGGGCGCAGTGCGATTCGATCTACGCCTCGTTCACGCTCGGCGGCGTCTACCACCTCCTCCGGCGGCAGCCGTGGTGGGCGTGCACCTTCATCGGGTTCGCGGTGTCCTTCAAGCTGCAGGCGATCTTCATCCTGCCGCTGCTGCTGGCGGTGGTCCTGCTCGGTCAGGTGCCCTGGCGCGCCCTGCTGGCCATTCCCGCGGTCTACCTGGCCCTCGACCTCCCGGCGATCCTGCTCGGGGCCGACCCGATCCGGTTGCTGACCATCTACCCGCGTCAGTCCGGCCTCTACCCCGAGATGACGCTCAACGCGCCGTCGGTCTGGCAGTTCTTCCGCGGCGTCCGGGACACCGGCGTCATGCACAACGCCGGGGTCCTGGTCACCGCCCTGCTCGTGCTGACGGTCTGCCTGCTGCTCCTGCTCGCGAGGGTCGAACCGACGGGCCCACGGATCGTGCTGATCGGCACCGTGTTCGTCATCCTGGTGCCGTACGTGCTGCCTTCCATGCACGAGCGGTACTTCTACCTCGCCGACCTCCTCACGGTCGTCCTGGCCTTCTACTTCCCCCGGCGCCTGTGGTACGTGCCGATCGGCGTGCAGTTCGTTTCGCTCCTCAGCGCGATTCCGGGGATCTTCGAATCCCCGGGCGGCGAACGCGCCGTCGGTCCGGTCGACTTCCGCGTTCTCGCCGCGCTCGAGCTCGCCATGCTCATCGCCGTCGGCTACCACGCCGTCCGGGAGTTCCGCCGTCCGGACGAGGCCGGCACCGACGACGGTGATCCGGCCCGGCGGTTCCGGCCTGTCGACCTCCTGTCCGGGTGAGGAGTTCCCCGCAGCCGGTCACCCAGGGTGTTGATCATGCGAGCCGTGATCATTTCCTCCGCACGCCGTACCGACCGGATGGTATGTTGGCCCGCGTGATCGAAGCGGCGCGCCGGACCTGGCGACTCATCGAGCCCTACCACGGCATGATCTACTTCGCCCCGGAAGCCGCGGCCGCCTACCGGGAACTCGGTCTCACCGGCCGGGCGGGCTACTTCGCGTCGAGGTCGGCGGCGCTGGGCGCGGTGCCGGCCCCGGTCGTGATCGCGACCTTCTACAACTTCAACCCGGCCCTCGTCCGGGAGTCGATCACCACCGCCTGGTCCGCCACCGACCCGGCGGCCGTGCTGGCCGCGCGGTACGCCGCGGCCGACCAGGCGTTGCGCGGCGTCCTGGGTGACGCGATCGGCTCGCCGGAGATGCGCAGGGCCGCCGCTCTCCTGCGGGACGCCGCCGAGGTCGTCGCCGACGACGTCACCGGCCGCCCCCTGTTCGCCGGCCACGCGGCCCTCCCGTGGCCCACCGAGCCGCATCTGGTGCTGTGGCACGCGCAGACCCTGCTCCGGGAGTACCGCGGCGACGCCCACGTCGCCGCCCTGCTGACGGCGGGCCTGAGCGGCATCGAAGCCCTCGTCACCCACGCCGCCTCCGGTGCCGTCCCCGCCGAAACGCTGCGCACCTCCCGGTCGTGGTCCGAAGAGGACTGGAATGGGGCCGTCGCAGGCCTGCGCGAGCGCGACTGGCTCACCGGCGACGCCGAGCCGGTGTTCACGCCCGAGGGTGCGGCCCGCCGGGCGGAAATCGAGCGGGCGACCGACGAGAACAGCGTGACCCCTTACGCGCACATCGGCGAATCCGCCTGCGCCGAACTGCAGGCACTGGTCCGCCCGTTCAGCCGGGCGCTCGCCGAAAAGCTCATGCCGTGGGCGCTCGCGAGGCAGTAGCCGCGCCGCCTCGCGGCCCCGGTTTCCGCCGCCGGGCCCGGACGATCCGGTAGCTCGCTCCGGGCGCGCCGATCAGCACCAGCAGGGCGCCGAACACGATGACGTACCGCGCGCCGGTCGGGGCTCGTACACCGATGCCTTCCGCGTCGGCACCTGGGCGGAAAACACTCCCGCCGCCCCGTTCTGGCGGACGACTTCGCGGATGCCGCCCGCCGGCAACAGTGCGCCGAAGATCGCCAGAATGGCCAGTAGTGCGGTGCCGGCGTAGCCGGAGAGCTGCCTCTCCGCGTCGGATTCCCCCGTCCCCATACCCCATGACAGCCGCCGGGACAACGGCGGCCGCGGCTTTGCCTGGCCGCCTCGCCGGCCCGCGGTTCCGGTCCGCGGTGGGCGAAAGCGGCGTTCGTGTCTCGCCGGCGAGACACGAACACCGCCGTTTTCCGAAGCGGGCAACCACTTCCTTGAAACGGCGCGCGAAGCCGGGATATAAAGAACCGGTCTTCCAGGTGGGACCTTTCCGACGGGTATATCCGTGAGAGGAAATCCATGCGGGTTCTTTTTGTCACCTATGCGGCGAGGTCGCATTTCTACCCGATGGTTCCGCTGGCCTGGGCCCTGCGTTCGGCCGGGCACGAGGTTCGCGTCGCCAGCCAGCCCGAGCTGGCCTCCGTCATCGCCGGCGCCGGGTTGACCGCCGTTCCGGCCGGCCGGGACCACCGGTTGTGGCGCAGCGTGAACCGGTTTCTCGGCAAGCGGTTCGCCGAGCTCGACCCGGAAACCCACGAAGCCGTTCGCGGCACCCGGATCCTGCCCTTCGACCTGGCCGAGCAGGCGCCGGAGCAGCTCGGGTGGGCGCACCTCAACACCATGTACGACAACCTCGTGCGCACCTGGTACAAACTCGTCAACAACACCATGGTCGACGACCTGGTGGCGTTCGCCGGGTGGTGGCGGCCGGACCTGGTCGTCTGGGAACCCAACAGCTACGCGGGCGCCGTCGCGGCGAAGCTGTGCGGCGCGGCGCACGGGCGGCTCCTGTCCGGAATGGACATCTTCGGCGTCACCCGCGAGCGCTACCTGGACCTGCTGGAGACGCGGTCACCCGGCGAGCGCGCCGATCCGCTCGCCGAGTGGCTCGACGCGCGGATCGGCCGGCACGGCGGCCGGTTCACCGAAGACCTCGCCGTCGGCCAGTTCACCATCGACCAGCTGCCCGACACCCTGCGGATGACCGCCGGCCTGCACTACCTGCGCATGCGTTTCCTGCCCTACAACGGCCACGCGGTCGTGCCGCCGTGGCTGCGGCGCGAGCCGGAGCGGCCGCGGGTGGCGCTCACCCTCGGGGTGACCGCGGGCGAGCACTTCGGGGGACACGCGCTCGGCGTGCCGGAGGTCGTCGACGCGCTCGCCGGCCTCGACATCGAGCTGGTCGCGACGGTGGGCGAAGAAGGAAGCCTCCGCCGGGTGCCGCCGAACACCAGGGTGGTGCCCTCGGTACCGCTGCACGCACTGTTGCCGGGCTGCGCGGCGGCCGTCCACCACGCCGGGTTCGGCACGCTCTGCACGACGCTGTACTACGGCGTCCCGCCGCTGTCGGTTCCCGAGCGGTTCGACGAACCGCCGTTCGCCCGCCGGATCGCCGACCGGGGTGCCGGGCTCGCGTTGCCGATGGCCGGGGCCACCGGCGACCAGGTGCGAGACCTGGTGACGAGGCTGCTGGCCGAGCCGTCCTTCTCCCGGGGTGCCCGGCAGCTGCGCGCCGAGATGCTCGCGCTGCCCTCGCCCGCCGAACTGGTGCCGGACCTGGAAAAGGCCGTCGCCGGAAACTCCTACTGAATGGAATGCCGATGAAAGGCATCGTGCTGGCAGGCGGCAGTGGCACCCGCCTGCACCCGCTCACCCTCGCCACGTCGAAGCAGCTGCTCCCGGTTTACGACAAACCGATGGCGTACTACCCGCTGTCGGTGCTGATGCTGGCCGGGATCCAGGACATCCTGATCATCTCGACCCCGGCCAGCCTGCCGTCGCTGCACGCCCTGTTCGGCGACGGCACGCAGCTCGGCCTCGACGTGAGCTACGCCGAGCAGCCGGAGCCGCGGGGCATCGCCGACGCGTTCCTCGTCGGTGCCGGCCACGTCGGCGGCGAGGACTGCGCGCTCGTGCTGGGCGACAACATCTTCCACGGCGCCGGGTTCGGCAGCCTGCTGCGGGACACGCGCAAGAACCTGGACGGCTGCACGCTCTTCGGCTATCCCGTTTCCGACCCCGAGCGCTACGGGATCGCTGAAGTCGACGAGCGCGGGAACCTCGTTTCGATCGAGGAGAAACCCGCGCGGCCGCGGTCGAACAACGCGGTCACCGGGTTGTACTTCTACGATTCCGACGTCGTCGAAATCGCGCGGACGATCCGGCCGTCGGCCCGCGGCGAACTGGAGATCACCGACGTCAACCGGGTCTACCTGGACGCCGGGCGGGCGCGGATGGCCACGCTGGGCCGCGGCTTCACCTGGCTCGACGCGGGCACGCACCAGTCGCTGCTCGAGGCGGGGCAGTACGTGCAGGTACTGGAAAACCGCCAGGGTGTCCGGGTCGCCTGCCTCGAGGAAATCGCGCTGCGCATGGGTTTCATCACCGCCGACGAGTGTCACGAGCTGGGGCGCAGAATGCGGAAATCCCAGTATGGTCGCTACGTGATGGACGTCGCGAGGTCGTCCGGCGGCCGCCCCTAGGACGCCGTCCCGCCGGCGAGACGGCGATTCCCGCGCCGGATCCGCGTTTCCCGAATCATCCCCTCCGCACGAGGAGTGCCAGTATGTGGACCGAACTGACGCCGGCCGAGCTGCTTTCGGCGGACCTGGCCGCGCCGCGGATCACGGACCGCGCGTGGCTCGTCCGCTGGGACTCCTCCGCC
Source organism: Amycolatopsis sp. NPDC005003 (assembly GCF_053600695.1). Lineage (NCBI taxonomy): Bacteria > Bacillati > Actinomycetota > Actinomycetes > Pseudonocardiales > Pseudonocardiaceae > Amycolatopsis > Amycolatopsis sp. NPDC005003. The sequence goes on from NZ_JBSGAI010000010.1 coordinate 214,957, forward strand.
CTCGACGCCGAAGCACTCGCGCGGCGGGTGTTCCCGGACCCGGTGGACCTGAGCACCTCCGGCACCACCGGCCCCGGCCGCGTCTGGCGGCGCACGTTCGACCAGCTGTGGGCGGAGGCGGGACTGCTGGCGGACCTGCTGCGGCCGCGGAAGCCGGACGCGGTGCTGTCCTTCGCCCCGCCCCGCCACATCTTCGGCCTGCTGGCGACCGTGCTCGTGCCGGCCCGGCTGGGCGTTCCCGGGTGGTACCGGCCGGACCTGTTCGGGCCGATGCCGGCGGAGGGCGGCGCGCGGTGGGCGGTGGTGGCGATCCCGTGGGTGTTTTCCCTGCTGCGCCGGAACATCTCCTGGGTGCGTTCGAAGGACCACGTGGCCGTCCTGCACAGCACGGCGACGCTGCCCGCCTCCGCCGCCGGCCTCCTCGCCGCGGCGGGCCCCGGCCGGGTCAGCGTCACCGAAGTGTTCGGGTCCACCGAGACGGGCGGGGTGGCGAAACGGGAGTGGACGGGCGGGAACCCGCCGTGGGAACTGTTCGACGACGTCCGCCTGTTGTCCGAAAAGGACACCGGTGCGGAGGTGCCGCTCCGGATCGCCGGTCCCCGGCTGGCCGCCGTCCCGGGCCGGCCACGGCCGGCGGAGCTGACCATGGACGACTTCGTGCGCCCGGTCGGCGCCCGCGGGTTCTCCTTCGTGGGCCGGCGCGGCAGCCTGGTCAAGGTCAACGGCCGCCGGCTGAACCTCGACGAGCTGGAGCGGTCCCTGCGCGCCGTCCTGCCGTGCGCGGACCTGGCGCTGGTCCCCGCGGCGGACGACCTGACCGGGGAGCACGTCGACTTGCTCGTCGTCCCGGAAGCCGGGCACGACGTCGACGTCCAGGCGGTGCGCCGGCACCTCGGGGTGCTGCCGAGGAAGGTGCTCGTGCTCGACCGGATCGACCGCACGGACACCGGCAAGACCCGCCGGGTGCCGCCCGCCCGCACCGACGGCACGGGCACCGGACGGTGAGCGCGCAGCGGCGGCTGGCCGAGCTGGTCCGCGGCGCGGACCACGGCGTGGTGCTCGAAGCGTGCGACGAGGCCGACGTCGACCGGATGCGCACGAGTTCGGACGCTGTCGACAAAGCGCTCGCGGCCGGCCGGCCCGTCTACGGTCTGACCCGGGGTTTCGGGCCGCTGGTGTGGTTCGACGCGGAGTCCGAGGCGGAGCAGGGCAGCAGCCTGCTCGCCCACCTCGGCACCAGCCAGGGGCGGCCGCTGGCGCCGGAGGCCTGCCGGCTGATCGTCCGGTTGCGGCTGGAGAGCATGCGCAAGGGCTACTCCGCCGTTTCGCCGGACTTCTGGCAGCGGCTCGCGGACCTGTGGAACCGCGGGTTCGTCCCGGCGATCCCGCGGGAAGGGACCGTGAGCGCGAGTGGCGACCTGCAGCCGCTCGCCTACGCGGCGCAGACCTTCGCCGGCATCGGCGAGGCCTGGGTGCGGGACGCCGACGAGCGGTGGTCGACGAAGCCGGCCGCGCTGGTGCTGGCGGAGCTGGGCGCCGAGCCGGTCGAGTGGCCGGTCCGCGAGGCGCTCGCCTTCGTCAACGGCACCGGGGCCAGCCTCGCCCTCGCGATCCTCAACCAGGACACGACCCTGCGGCTCGTGCGGGCCGTGGCGCTGCTGACCGGCCGGGTGGCGGACCTGCTCGGGGCGAACCCCGAGGCGTACCACCCCGGCGTCGGCGCGGCCCGCGGTCAACGCGGGCAGGCCGAGGTGGCCGGCTGGGTGCGGCGCGAGCTCCCCGCCGACGCGGAGCGGTCACCGCACCGGCCGCTCCAGGAGCCCTACAGCCTGCGCTGCGCCCCGCAGGTGCTCGGCGCGGCGCTGGACCAGCTCCGGTTCGCCGGGGAGGTGCTGCTGCGCGAGGCCGAAGGCTGTACCGACAACCCGCTCACCCATGAGGGAGCCGTCCTGCACGGCGGCAACTTCCACGCGATGCCGGTCGGGTTCTGCTCCGACCAGACCGGGCTGGTGCTGCACCAGGTGGCCTACCTCGCCGAGCGGCAGCTCGCGCTGCTCTGCGACCCGGCGACCAACGGCGGGCTGCCGCCGATGCTCACCCCGCGCCCCGGCCGGGGCTGCGGCCTCGCCGGGGTGCAGCTGAGCGCGACCTCGTTCATCGCCCGGATCCGGCAGCACGTCTACCCGGCCTCGCTGACGAGCCTGCCCACCAACGGCTGGAACCAGGACCACGTGCCGATGGCGCTCAACGGCGCCACCGCGGTCGCCGAAGCGGCCGAGCTGGCCTGGCTGGCCGTCGGCTCCCTCGCGGTCGGCGTCGCCCAGCTGACCGCGTCGCTGGGCCGGGAAGCGGCCGGCGATCCCTGGGCGGCACTGGCGGAGATATCGCCGCCGCTGGCGGCCGACCGGCCGATGGCGGCCGAGGTGCGCGCCGCGGCCCGGCTGCTGTCCGAGACCGCGGCGGCGCTGCCCGGGACGAACACGTCGGCAACACCCAGGCCAGGAGGTGCCAGGTGACAACGAGCAAGACGGCGGAGGGCGGTTCGGTGCTCGAACCGTCGGCGTGGCGGGAGCTGTTCTCCTACCTCCGCCCGTACCGGAAGCTGGTGCTGGCGGGCGGGGTGCTCAGCACGGTCGGCAGCCTGATCGGGCTGGTCCAGCCGCTGGTGACCAAGGAGCTCATCGACTCGCTCTCCGACGGCCGGGCGGTGACCGGGCCGATCCTCCTGCTGACCGGAGCCGTGCTGCTCGGCGCGCTGATCACCACGATCGGCTCGTACCTGCTCGGGCGCAGCGCCGAGTCGGTGGTCCGCGACTCCCGGCGCCGCCTGGTCGGCCGGATCCTGTGGTTGCGCGTGCCGCAGACGGCCAAGTTCCAGCCCGGTGACCTGATGTCCAGGGTCACCGCGGACACGACGCTCCTGCGGGAGGTGGCGAGCCAGGCACTCGTGGACTCGGGCCGGGGCCTGCTGATGTTCGCCGGCATCGTGACGATGATGTTCCTGATGGACCCGGTGCTGGTGCTGGCGACCCTGGGCGTGCTGGCCTTCGCCGGCGTCCTGATCGGGCTGGTGGTGCCGTTCTTCGCGCGGTACAACGAGCGGGTCCAGACGGCCGTCGGCGAGATCAGCAGCACCCTCGAACGCTCGCTCGGCGCCTTCCGGATGATCAAGGCGGCCGGGCTGGAGCCGCGGGAAGAGGCCAGGGCCGTCGACGCGACGACCACGGCGTGGAAGTACGGCGTGCGGCTCGCCTGGCTGCACGGGCTGGTCGGGGCCTGCGCCACGCTGGCGATCCACGTGTCGTTCCTGGTCGTGCTGGGCATCGGCGGCGCCCGGGTGGCGACCGGGGACATCGAGATCGGCACGCTGGTGGCGTTCCTGCTGTACCTGTTCTACCTGCTCGAACCGGTCGGGTCCGTGCTCGAGGCGGCGTCGAACCTCAGCGCCGGGCTGGCTTCCACGCGGCGCATCCGCGAGGTGCAGCAGCTGGAGGTCGAGCCGAAACCGGAGGCGGAGCTGGCGCGGATCGCCAACGGGAACGGCTTCGCGGGCGGCGGGCCGTCGGACAAGGCGCCGGCGTCGGTCAGCTTCCAGGAGGTCGCCTTCCGGTACCCGGGGACCGAGCAGCTGGTGCACCACGAGGTGACCTTCGACGTGCCGGCCGGCGGGATCACCGCGCTGGTGGGGCCATCGGGGGCGGGCAAGTCCACGGTGTTCGCGCTGCTGGAGCGGTTCTACGAACCGGACGGCGGCCGGATCCTCCTGGACGGCCACGACGTCCGCGACTGGCCCCTGTACCTGCTGCGGGCGTCCATCGGTTACGTCGAGCAGGACGCCCCGGTGCTGGCCGGCACGCTGCGGGAGAACCTGCTGATCGGCGTCCCGCACGCCGAAGAGGCGGACATCGAGCGGGTGCTGCAGCGCACCCGCCTCGACCGGCTGGTGGCGAAGCTCCCGGACGGCGTGGACACGGCGGTCGGCCACCGGGGCAACACGCTGTCCGGCGGCGAGCGGCAGCGGGTCGCGGTGGCACGGGCGCTGCTGCGGCGCCCACGCCTGCTCCTGCTCGACGAGGTGACTTCGCAGCTGGACGCGGTCAACGAGCTGGCCCTGCGCGAAACCGTCGCCGAGGCGGCGCGCGAGCTCACCGTCGTGGTGGTGGCCCACCGGCTGTCCACTGTGGTCCAGGCCGACCGGATCGTGGTGCTGGACGCGGGAAAGGTGCGGGCGGTCGGCACCCACCACGAGCTGATCAAGTCGGACCCGCTGTACAACGAGCTGGCCACCACGCAGCTGCTGGTGTCCGACGACACGGAGCAGCGCGCGGCGGGGTGAGCCCGGTCGCGGCTCCCGGCGAGGGAGCCGTGGTCGCCGGCTCGCCACGACACCGGCGCCCTCGAACAGGCCATCGGCCCGCGGACCTCGCATCCGGCGGTGCTGGAATCCTCTCCCGCTGCGGCGGCCCGGCCGGTCTCGTCAAGGTCGGCCGCCGCAAGCCGACCACGATCGCGAAGGGCCACGCGCCTCGCTCGGGCGAGCACCAACTCGATACCTCGCGGCCGACGCCGGCGTCGCCTCGGTCACCCCGCAACCACCGGCACCGGCGTCAAGGGCGAGCAGCCATGCCGGACCGGCAACCGGAAGCACGAGCGGGCGTACTTCGCCGCCTCGCCCGGCCCCGAAAACGGCCGAAAGCCCACCGGACTTTCACTCCGGTGGGCTTCGGTGCGTCCCGGCCGGCAACGGATGGTCGTGAACCGTGGTGGGCCCTCCGAGAACGAACACGGCCGAGCCCCACCGGGGCGGACCTCCGGTGGGGCTCGGCGTCGGGGGTTGCGGCGGGGCTACTCGACGAAGACCGGCGTCAGCGAAAGGGGGAGGTGGACGCGGCCCGCGCGGACCTCGACCGCGACCGGCTTGCCGAAGGCGTCCGTCGCCGCCGGGGCCGGTGCGGACCAGGCCCAGTCGAACGGGACCGGCGGCTCGTCCTCGCCGTCGAACGGGTCCCGTCGGTGCCAGGCGACCAGCAGGGGGCCGCGGCCGGCCCGGTCCACCTCGAACAGGAACACGTCTTCGCGGCCCGGCACGTCGATCCTGGCGACCTGCCGGGTGCCGTCGAGCCGCTCGGTCAGCAGGGCCAGCGTCTCGCCGGCCGGGTACCGGGGGCCGAGCTTCTCGCCCTCGTAGCCCACCAGGTCGAACTTGCCGAACAGCAGCTCCATCACCTGGTACGGGTTCCGCGGACCGGGCCGGTCCGGGCCCAGCTGCCAGCAGGCGGTCCGGCGCACTCCCGCGGACAGCGCCAGCAGGTTGCGCATCACCAGGTCGCGGCAGTTCCACCGGTGGCGCTTCTCCTCCAGCTCCGCGGGACAGCCGACCATGAACATCTGCAGCAACGGCGGCATCACCGACATCCGCCGGTAGAGCGCGACCATCGCGGGCTCTGCCGTCGCCCGCCACTGCTGCTCGACCGTGCCGTCGTCGGGCCCGGCCGGCTCCTCCGTCGCTCCGACGCCACCCAGCAGACCCGAGAGGCGCGGCCTGAGCTGGGGGAGCGCGAACGGGAAGGGACCGTTGTACTCACCGAGCACCACCGGCTTGGCCAGGCCGTGCTCCGCCAGCATCCGGTGCGCGGCCTCGACGATCACCGGGGTCAGGTAGGGATCACCGTAGGGGTGGACGTCGAACACGTCGAACCAGGCGCCGCCGCCGGCGACGATCGCTTCGACGTAGGCGACGGCCACCTCGTCGACCTGCTCGCCTTCGACGGGGAGCGCGTCCGGCGGAACGCCGCCGACGACCACCAGCGCCTGCGGGTCGACCTCCCGCACGACCTGCCAGAAGACCTCGAGATGACCCAGATAGTCCGCGGCGGAACCGGTCCACAGGAAGTCGACGCACGGCTCGTTGTCGCACTGCCACATCCGGACCCGGCCGCGGCACCGCGTGACCAGCTCGCGCACGAACCGCCGGTACTGGGCCAGGTCCAGGGCGGGGGAAGCGGGGAGCGTGGGGTTCGGGTCCCGGGTCGCCCAGGTCGACGTGGAGTACACGGTGACCCAGAGCTCGTCGGAGTCCGTCATCTGGTCCAGCATCGCGTCGACGGCGTCCCAGGCGAACCGGCCCGGCTCCGGCTCGATCTGGGACCAGTACAGGTACATGCGGATGGCGCGGGCTCCCAGCTCCCGCACGACCGGCATGAAGACGTCCGGCTCGGTGTGGATCCCGTAGGTGAGCCCGCGGGACACCCCGAGCCGGACGTCCGGCAGCGGTCCGGTTCCCTGGCTACCGGTGGTCATCGTCGGTTCTCCTCCGCCGCTCAGGTCCGGGCGCGGTGCTCGGACACCAGGTCTTCCAGCTCGCCGACGAAGTCGCTCGGGGCGGGCATGGCCAGCATTTCGTCGCGCAGCTGGGCGCTGCCCTCGCGGAAGGCGGGTTCGTCCAGCAGCCGGACGAGGTGGTCGCGGACCCGGTCCCCGGTCGCCTCGTCGGAATGGATCGTCAGCCCGGCCCCCTGCCGGGCGAGTGAGGCCGCCAGCCGCGGTTCGTCGAAGTGCACCGGCAGGGCCAGCTGGGGCACCGCGTTCAGCGCGGTGGTGCACAGCGTGCCGAACCCGGCGTGGTTGATCACGGCCGAGCAGGTCGGCAGCAGCGCGGGCAGCGGCACGAACGGGACCGCCCGGACGTTGCCCGGCAGGGTGCCCAGCTCGTCCCGCACCCGGTCGGCGATGGTGGCGACGACTTCGATGTCCAAATCGGACAGTGACCCGAAGATCTCCTTGAGGTCCACGGTGTAGCCGCTGAACCGTTCGATGGCGCTCAACCCGAGGGTGAGCAGCACGCGAGGACGCTCGGGCGGTCGCCGCAGCCAGTCCGGCACGCTCGCCCGCCCGCCGTACGGGACGTACCGCAGGTCGACGTAGCGGAGCCCGGGCGCGGGCATCCGCAGGGACGGCGGGATCTGCTCGATGGTGAACTGGCCGGTGATCATGTCCTCGGAGAACTCCGCACCGAACCGCTCGGCCTGCCCGCCGAGCCAGTTCGCCAGCGGATCGTCGCGGTGCTCCGCCGGCTGCCGGTGCATCACCTCGAGGAAGTGGTGCCTGGCCACGCCGAAGACGTCGAGCCCCCAGCTGATCCGGCCGTGCGCGGCGCCGGTGGCCTTGGCCGCGATCGCCCCCGCGAAGCTGGTGGGTTCCCACAGCACCAGGTCCGGCTGCCAGTGCCGGGCGAACTTGACCAGCGGGTTGACCATCGGCACGTTCTCCATCTTGTGCCACCAGGTGACCGCGAAGTCGAACCCCTTGTTCAGGTACGTCCAGATGCGCTTCCTGGGCACGTCGACCACGTCGTAGGGCCGCGGGAACCCGGCGCGGGCGGCGGCGAGCTTCTCGGGCTCGATGCCGAGCACGCGGTACAGGCCGTGGTCCCGGCCGACCGGGACCGCCGTCAGCCCGGCCTCGGTGACGACGTCGTTCAACCCGGGCTGGCTGGCCACCCGCACCTCGTGACCCGCGGCACGCAGGGCCCAGGCCAGCGGCACCATGCCCAGGAACATGATCTTCTCGGGATAGGTCACGAAGAGCACGCGCACGGGTTGTGTCCTTTGTGGTCGATGGTCGGAACGGTGGTCAGCCGCGGTACTTTTCGGTGAGTTCGGCCAGTTCGCCGACGATGCCGGCCGGGGCCGGTGTGGCGAGGATCTCCGCGCGCAGCCGTCCGATCCCGTCCCGGTAGGACGGTTCCGTCAGCAGGGCCTCGACCGCCTCGCGCACCGCGGCCCCGGTGGCGTCGACGGGCTCGATCACCAGGCCCCCGCCCAGTTCGGCGAGGCGGCGGGCGGTGTACCAGCCGTCCTGCTGGTCCGGCAGGATCAGCTGCGGCACCCCGGAAACGGTCGCGGTCGCCATGGTGCCCGCCCCGGCGTGGTGCACGATCGCCGAGCAGGTGGGGGCGAGCGCGTGCAGCGGCGCGTAGGCGACCACCCGCGCGTTGTCCGGGACACGGGACAGTTTGTGCTGCTCGTTCTCGGCCACGGTGGCCACCACCTCGACGTCGAGGTCGGCCAGCGAGTCCAAAATGGACTGAACGTCGACCATGTAGCCGCCGAAGCTCTCGGACGAGGTCAGGCCGAGCGTGATGGCGACCCGCGGCCGGGCCGGCGGCTCCCACAGCCAGGACGGGACGACGGCGGGACCGCCGTAGGGGACGTAGCGGACGGACACCGAGTGCAGGCCGGTCTCCACCCGCTGGGACACGGGGAGCTGCTCGACGCCGAACTGGCCCGTGGTCATGTCCTCGGAGAACTCGGCGCCGACCTTCGCGGCCTCCGCGCCGAGCCAGTCGGCCAGCACGTCGGCGCTCCGCTCGTCCGGGCGCAAGGCTCGTTCCCGCACGTACCGGGTCCGCCAGCGGCCGTAGAAGTCCAGCCCCCACAGGAACCGGCCGTGCGCCGCGCCGCACGCCTTCGCCGCGATCGGGCCGGCGAAGCTGGCCTGCTCCCACAGGACGAGGTCCGGCTGCCAGAAGCCGGCGAAGTCCACCAGCTCGTCGATCATCGAGTGGTTGGCGTTCCGGACCGCCTTGAGGATCTCGGGGTTGGCGCCGTCCAGGTACTCCCACGTGACCTCGGCCGGGTCGTCCGGCATGTCGAACGGCGGGAACACCCCGCGGCGGATGCGTTCGTAGCCCTCCGGGTTCAACTCGGCGAACCGCTTCGTGAGGAACCGGTTCGCCGCCGTCCAGAGGTTGTGGTCGGTGCCGACCGGCACCGCGGTGAGGCCGGCCTGGGTGATCACGTCGGTCAGCTTGGGCTGGCTGGCGACCCGGACTTCGTGGCCGGCCGCGCGCAGCGCCCACGCCAGCGGCACCATGCCGAGGAAGTGGGTCTTCTCCGCGTAGCAGGTGAACAGAACACGCATGGCTTTCCTCTCTGGACGACCCGGGCTCGGCACCGCTCAGCGCAGTGGTGCGGCGGGATCGCGGGTGAGTGCGGCGGCCAGGTCCGCCAGCGCCGCGCGCAGCGGAACGCGGGCGGACCAGCCGGTGATGTCGTGGAACGGCGCCGGATCGCCGACGAAGTCCACCGCGTCGGTCGGGACCGAGCCGCCGGGATCGCCGACCGGCACGATCTCCACCGGTGGTTTTCCGGTGTGCCCGGCGGTCACGTCGGCGATGAGCGTGAACAGTTCGGCGATGCTGGTCCCGGTGCCGCTGCCGAGGAGCCAGTGCCGCCCGGCGAGCCGGTCCGCGTGCTCCAGCGCCGCCACGAACGCGCGCGCGGCGTCGTCGACGCAGACGAGGTCCCGCCGGGCCGTCCCGCCGAACCAGAGCGTCAGCGGTTCGCCGGCGAGCGCGCGCCGCATCATGGTGGCCGCCACCCCGCGGTCGAGCGCGGGGTCGTCGGTTCCCCGGCTCAGCAACGTGGGCAGCCGGAGGGTGGTGGCGCGCACGACGCCCGCGGCGGTCGCGGCCTCGAGCGCGAGCTCGGCGGCGACCTTGTGGCGGTCGTACGTGGTCTGCGGCGCGTCCCGCTCGGTGCCGTCGAGCAGGCCGGAGCCGCCGGTGCCCACCTGCGAGGTCGACCCGGCGAAGACCACCACCGGCGGCGGCGCGGGGCGGTGCCGCCGGAACACGCCGAGCAGGTCGCGCACCAGGCCGGTGTTCACCCGCTCCGCGGCGTCGTCTTCGTCGGCCGCCCGCCAGGTCCGGGCGCCGGTGATGTAGGCGACCAGGTGCACCACCGCGTCCGCGCCGGCGACGGCCCGGGCGAGTTCGCCGGGTTCGGTGAGGTCGGCGGTCCGCACCTCGACCTCGGCCACCGGGTCGCGCGGCACGGTGGCCGGCCGCCTCGCGACGGCCCGCAGCCGCACCGGGCGGGCGGCCAGTTCCCTGGTCACCGCCGTCCCCAGCAGGCCGGAGGCGCCGAGCACGACCACCAGTGGCTTCGAGGCACCGTCCGTCACGGCCGCTCCTTCAGTTTTCCGCCGCGATCGCGCCGGTGTTCTGTTTCGCCGCGATGGTGACGATGATTTCGGCGAATTCCTCGAAATCGCCGTTCCGATAGCCTTCGCCGGACCGGTACGGCTGCAGGTCCTCGAACAGCTTGATGTTGTAGATGTTCTCCAGTTCGAGCACGATCTGGACCAGGTTGAAAGAGTCGAGGTCCCGGATCGAGGCCGGTGGCTTTCCGTCGTCGGCCTGCTCCTCGTAAATCATCCTGGCCGTCTCGATGAGCGTCCTGGTCACTTCGTCCTTCTGCAACAACACAGCTGGCAACCCCCTTGTCAGTGCCGATCCGGCTCCGGGTGCGTCCCGCCGGCGGGACAGTTCGCCGCCGGCCGCGCAGGTGATTTGCTGCGAAGGTAGCACCGTCGGCGAGCCGTGGACAATCATCGGCGACCCGTGCCGCGAACGGCAATTGCCGCTTGTTGAAACCCGGGTGGACTTCGTGGATTATTGCCGCAGAATCGGTGGTCTTCCACGCAGTCCGGGTTCGAGGACAAGGAGAACGAAATGCCGGCCACGTCCCAGTGCCGTATCTGCGACGGCACAGTCCACGAGTTTTTCGACTTCGGGCGCCAGCCGCTGTCCGACGCGTTCGTCGATCCCGCCCGGCCCGGCGAGGAGTTCTTCTTCCGGCTCGCGACCGGGATCTGCGAGTCGTGCTCGATGGTGCAGCTCATGGCGGAGGTGCCGCGGGACAAGATGTTCCACGAGGACTACCCCTACCTGTCCTCGGGGTCGACGTTCATGCGCGAGCACTTCGGCAAGCTGGCCGAGCGCTTCCGCACCACCGAGCTCACCGGAGCGGACCCGTTCGTGGTGGAGCTCGGCTGCAACGACGGCGTCATGCTCAAGGCGCTGGCCGAAGCCGGGATCCGGCACCTCGGCGTCGAGCCGTCCGGCGGCGTGGCCAAGCTGGCCGCGGCGAAGGGCATCAACGTCCGCAACGCCTTCTTCGAGGAATCGACGGCCGAGGACATCGCCGCCACCGAGGGCCGGGCGGACGTCATCTACGCGGCGAACACGCTGTGCCACATCCCGTACATGGGGTCGATCCTGCGTGGCGTCACGAGGTTGCTCGCGCCGGGCGGGGTGTTCGTGTTCGAGGACCCGTACTTCGCCGACATCGTCGAGCGCACCTCGTTCGACCAGATCTACGACGAGCATTTCTTCTTCTTCACCGTGCAGTCGGTGCAGGCGATGGCCGAACACCACGGGCTCGAGCTGGTCGACGCCGAGCGCTTGCCGGTGCACGGCGGCGAAGTGCGCTACACCCTCGCGCTTCCCGGCGCCCGGACCCCGGCCCCCGCCGTCGCGGCGCTGCGGGCCGAGGAAGAAGCGCGGAAGCTGGCGGACTTCGAGACGCTCCGGCGGTTCGGCGACCGCGTCCGGCAGAACTGCGCCGATCTGGTCGGTCTGCTGGAAAAGCTGCGCGACGAGGGCAAGCGCGTCGTCGGCTACGGTGCCACGGCGAAGAGCGCCACGGTGCTGAACCTCTGCGGGATCGGGCCCGACCTGCTCGCCTTCGTCAGCGACACCAGCCCGACCAAGCAGGGCAGGCTGACGCCGGGCTCGCACATCCCCGTCCGGCCGCCCGCGGAGTTCGCCGACCCGTACCCGGACTACGCGCTCCTGCTCGCCTGGAACCACGCCGAGGAAATCATGGCGAAGGAACAGCAGTTCCGCGACGCCGGCGGGAAGTGGATCCACTACGTGCCCGAGGTGCACGTTGCCTGACCGAAACCGCATCCGGACGACCGAAAAGCCGACGACGACGCACCGTGGAGGTGGGGCGCGACCATGACGCAATACGTGTGGGGATATGTCCGGGAGTACGAGGACGAACGCGACGAAATCCTCGCCGCGGTCGACTCGGTCTTCCGGTCCGGCCGGCTCGTCCTCGGCCCGAGCGTGGAGGGCTTCGAGCGCGAGTTCGCCGCCTACCACGGCGTGGCGCACGCCGTGGGGGTCGACAACGGGACGAACGCGCTCGTCCTCGGCCTGCGCGCGCTCGGCGTGGGCGCGGGCGACGAGGTGATCACGGTGTCGAACACGGCCGCGCCGACCGTGGTCGCGATCGACGCGGTGGGGGCGACCCCGGTGTTCGTGGACGTCCGCGAGGAGGACTACCTCATGGACGTCTCCCGGGTGGAGGCGGCGATCACCGGGCGCACGAAGTGCCTGCTGCCGGTGCACCTGTACGGCCAGTGCGTCGAGATGGCCCCGCTGGAGGCGATCGCGGCCCGGCACGGCCTGCCGATCCTCGAAGACTGCGCCCAGGCCCACGGTGCGCGGCACCACGGCCGGATCGCCGGGTCGATGGGCCGGGCGGCCGCGTTCTCGTTCTACCCGACCAAGGTGCTCGGGGCCTACGGCGACGGCGGGGCCGTCGTCACCGCCGACGCGCAACTCGACGCCGATCTGCGAAGGCTGCGCTACTACGGCATGGAAGACGTCTACCACGTCGTCCAGACGCCCGCGTACAACAGCCGGCTCGACGAGGTGCAGGCCGAGATCCTGCGCCGGAAGCTCACGCGGCTGGACGGCTACCTCGTGCGGCGCCGGGAGATCGCGGCCCGGTACGCCGAGGCACTCGAGGGCAGCGGCCTGGTGCTGCCCGCGGTCGCCGAGGGCAACGAGCACGTGTACTACGTCTACGTCGTGCGCCACCCGCGGCGCGACGAGGTGCTGGCCGCGCTGAAGGAGCACGACGTGGCCCTCAACGTCAGCTACCCCTGGCCGGTGCACACCCAGCGGGGCTTCGCCCACCTCGGCTACGGCGAGGGCTCCTTGCCGGTCACCGAGAAGCTGGCCGGCGAGATCTTCTCGCTGCCGATGTACCCGTCCTTCACGCCCGAGGACCAGGACAAGTTCATCGCCGTGCTGCTCGATGTCCTCGCGCAGCTCTGACGGACGAGGCGCCCGGGCCCGGCGACCGGGTGCCTCGCAAGGGAAAGGAGGTGTCCGGTGATCGAGCGTGCCATCACCGCGCCGCGACAGGTGTCCCGGCGGCTTCCGGCCACCGATCCGGACACCGTCGTGTCCACCCTCGCGGAGTTCGAGCGGTGGTGGGCGGAGCGGCACCGGGCCGGCCGGTTCGAAGTGGACCGGGTTCCGCTCACGGAGCTGGACGCGTGGCGGTTCGACCCGGCGACCGGGAACCTCGGGCACGAAAGCGGCCGGTTCTTCACCGTCGAAGGGCTGCAGGTCCGGTTCGGCGGGGCGGTCGAGCGGTCGCAGCCGGTCATCCACCAGCACGAGATCGGCGTGCTCGGCATCCTGGTCAAGGAGATCGACGGCGTCCCGCACTGCCTGATGCAGGCGAAGATGGAGCCGGGGAACGTGAACGTGCTCCAGCTGTCGCCCACCGTGCAGGCGACCAGGAGCAACTACACGCAGGTCCACCGCGGCGCGCAGACCCGGTACCTGGAGTACTTCACCGGTCTCGCCCGCGGCGAGGTGCTGGTCGACGTGCTGCAGTCCGAGCAGGGGGCCTGGTTCTGGCGCAAGCGCAACCGCAACCTCGTCGTCAAGGTCGACGGCGAGGTGCCGGTCGCGCCGGACTTCCGGTGGCTGCCGCTGCCGCTGGTGCACCGGCTGCTGCGGATCGACAACCTGGTCAACATGGACGCGCGCACGGTGCTGGCCTGCCTGCCCCCGGCCGGCCCCGGCGCCGAAGCGGGAACGGCCCGGCACGCGGTCGCGGACATCCTCAGCTGGTTCACCGAGGCCAAGACGCGGTGTGACTGGCACGCCCGGCTGATCCCGCTGGCGGAGGTGGGCGGCTGGGCCGTCGCCGGCGGCGAGATCGTGGACGACCGGCGGCGGCAGTTCCGGATCACCGGCGTGCGGGTCACGGCGGGGAACCGGGAGGTGACCCGGTGGACGCAGCCGTTGCTGGAGCCGCGCGGGCAGGGGCTCGCCGTGTTCGTCACGAAGCTGATCGGCGGGGTGCGGCACGTGCTCGTGCAGGCGCGGCCGGAGCTCGGCCTGCTCGACCTCGTGGAGATCGGGCCCACCATCCAGCTGTCGCCCGGCGAGGACGTCTCCGAGATCACCGACCCCCGCATCCGGGAAGTGGCCCGGGGGCGGCTGGGCCGGACGCGGTTTTCCGCCGTCCTGTCCGAAGAAGGCGGCCGGTTCCTCCACGCCCTCACGCGCTACCGCGTGGTGGAGGTCGACGAGGACTTCGTCACCGAACCTCCGGAGGACTACTGCTGGGTGGCCGGCTGGCAGCTCACCGAGCTGCTGCGGCACGGCCACTACGTCAACATCGAGGCGCGCAGCCTGATCGCCTGCCTGCGCAGCCTGCCGCACTGACGCTCGCTATGGAGGGATGCCATGTGGTCGCGTGAACTGGCCGTCGAAGGCGCGATCGAGTTCACGGCGCGGAAGTACCCCGACGACCGGGGGTTCTTCGTCTCGCCCTACCAACGGCCGGCCTTCGTCGAAGCGGTCGGCAAGCCGCTCGTGGAGGTCGCCCAGACCAGTTACAGCTGCTCGCGGCAGGGGGTGATCCGGGGCGTCCACTTCACCAGGACCCCGCCCGGTTGCGCGAAGTACGTGTACTGCCCGAAGGGCGCCATCCTCGACTTCGTCGTCGACCTGCGGGTGGGTTCGCCGACGTTCCGCCGGTGGGACTCGGTCGTGCTCGGGCCGGAGGACTGCCGGTCGGTCTACCTGCCGGTGGGGGTGGGGCACGCGTTCTACGCCCTGGAAGACGACAGCCTGATGACCTACCTGCTCTCGGAAAGCTACGCCCCGGAACAGGAGCTGGGACTGGCGGTGCTCGACGCGGACCTCGGCCTGCCGATCCCGGCGGGGCCGCTGGTCATGTCCGAACGCGACCGGACCGCGCCCACCCTGGCGGAGGCGATGAACGCCGGGATCCTGCCGGACTACCAGGCGTGCCTGGCACTGGAGAAGCAGCCGGCGGGTGTCCTGGACGCCTGACCGCCGACCACCACCATTCGCGAGGAGAACATGTCCACCATCCTGGTCACCGGCGCCGCCGGATTCATCGGATCGAACTTCGTGCGCCACTGGCTCGACGGCCACCCCGGCGACACCGTCGTCGCCTTCGACGCGCTGACCTACGCCGGCAACCGGGAGACCCTCGCCGACGTGGCGGACGTCCCGTTCGTGCACGGCGACATCCGGAACGGGCAGCTCGTCGAGCACGTGCTGCGCTCGCACGGGGTCGACGTCGTGGTCAACTTCGCGGCCGAGTCCCACAACAGCCTGGCGATCCTGCGGCCGAGCGAGTTCTTCGCCACCAACGTGATCGGCACCCAGCAGCTGCTGGAAGCGTGCCGCCGGACCGGGGTCACCCGGTTCCACCACGTGTCCACCTGCGAGGTGTACGGGGACATGGCGCTCGACGAGACCGCCGCGTTCACCGAGGAATCGCCGTACCGGCCGCGGACCCCGTACAACGCTTCGAAAGCCGGCGCGGACCACGCGGTGCGCGCGTACCACCTGGCCTACGGGCTCCCGGTGACGATCACGAACTGCGCCAACAACTACGGGCCGTACCAGTTCCCCGAGAAGGTCATCCCGCTGTTCGTCACGCGAGCCCTGCGTGGCCGGGAACTGCCGCTGTACGCCTCGACGAAGAACCGGCGCGAATGGCTGCACGTGAGCGATCACTGCCGGGCGATCGAGGCGGTGCTCGACCGGGGCCGGGTGGGGGAGACCTACCACGTGGGCAGCGGCTTCGAGGCCGACATCGAGGTGATCGCCGACCTGATCGTCGCCGAGCTGGGGCTGGACGCCTCGATCAAGACGATCGTGCCCGACCGGCCGTCCCACGACCGGCGTTACCTGCTGGACTCGACGAAGCTGCGGACCGAGCTCGGGTGGGCGCCCACGGTGGACTTCGAGCCGGGTCTGCGCGAAACGATCGCCTGGTACCGCGACCACGAGTCGTGGTGGGCCCCGCTGCTGGACCGCTCCCCGGTCGACGAAGCCGCCTGGGCGAGCTGATGAACCCGAAACCCGCGTGAACCGGCCCCGATCTCCCGCGCTCGAGGCCGGTCCTCCCGCGACCGAGGCCAGACTCCACGTGATTGAGGCCGGATCCCACGTGATTGGAGCCGTAACCCACGTGAATGGAGCCGGATCCCACGTGATTGAGGCCGGAACTCGCGTGATTGAGGCCGGAACTCACGAGTTCCGGCGCGCTGGTCCTCATCGGCTCCGAGCAGGTCGGCAAGACCTTCGGGCTGACCCCGCGCG